>QIDW01000065.1 GCA_003230435.1 Acidimicrobiia bacterium
GGGGCCGACCAAGTGATTCGCTACGACGAAACCCAACTTAGGGATGAGATCGATGCAGCAACCGACGGAGCGGGCGTGGACGTAGTCTTTGACCCCGTGGGCGGCGAGACGACAGAACTCGCTCTGCGATCAACGCGGTGGGGTGGCCGGCTTCTGATCATCGGCTTCGCAACGGGGACCATCCCCAAGATTCCTCTCAATCTCCCGCTCCTCAAAGGCAACTCCGTTGTCGGTGTTTTCTGGGGTCGCTTCACCATGGAGGAACCGGACAAGCGTGCAGCCAACTCGAGACAGGTGGTGGAGTGGGTGGAGCAGGCCAAACTCAAACCCGTGATCCAGAAGACGTACCCCCTCGACGACGGTCAGGACGCGCTGCGTTGGGTAGCCGATCGGAAAGCCATGGGGCGCGTCATCGTCACCCCGTGACGGACTTCGTCGTCATCGGAGGGGGAATCGCCGGCGTTTCGGCGGCCGCCCACCTGGCTCCTCATGGATCGGTGATATTGCTCGAGATGGAGTCGACGCTGGCTTATCACACCACCGGCCGATCGGCCGCACTCTTTGTGATCAACTACGGGACGCAAGGGTCACGCCCCTTGGGCCTGGCCAGCCGAGCCTTCTTGGAGAACCCGCCCGAAGGATCAACCGATGCACCTTTGCTCACCCACCGTGGCCTCCTATGGATCGGCGACGAGACCCAAATGATGGAGCTCTCGAGAATTGCCCGAGAAGGCCAGGACTCGGGAGCTGGATCGCGGCTGATTCCGTCAGACGAGGTACTGGGTCTGGTCCCCGTCCTGAACTCCGACCGCATCGCCGGGGGCCTTTTCGAGCCTTATGCCCGGGACATTGACGTAGCAGCGTTGCAACAGGCCTTCGTCCGCATCGCCCGTAGCCATGACGCAGAGATCCGTACCCGATCTCATGTCACCGCGATAGATCGGAGGGGGTCCGGTTGGATCGTGAAGGCTGGCGACGACACTCTCGAATGCGGCGCAATCGTCAACGCGAGCGGGGCGTGGGGTGATCGTGTCGCAGCTCTCGCGGACATCGAACCGATAGGTCTTCAACCGATGCGACGAACAGCGTTCATGGTTCCCGGTACCCAGGACTACGCCCATTGGCCGATGGTGGTCGACGCCGACCAGCGCTTCTATTTCAAGCCGGACGGTGTCCAATTGCTCTGCTCGCTGGCCGAAGAAGAGCCCTCCGAGCCGACGGACGCCAAACCACGTATGGAGGATGTCGCTTTGGCAATCGAACTGATCAACGAAACCACGACCCTCGGTATCAAGTCGGTCAACTCACAGTGGACTGGTCTACGCACCTTCTCGCCAGATCGAGACCTCGTCATCGGTGAGGAGCCCACGGCTCCTGGTTTCTTCTGGCTGGTCGGTCAGGGAGGCACCGGGATTCAGACTTCGCCCGCCTACGGATCTCTCCTGGCCAGCCACGTCCTCGGTACAGAAATTCCTGAGTTGCTCGTTGAAGCGGGGGTGGAGCCCTCAACCACCGATCCAGGTCGATTCAGGGACTAATACGCGTTCTCTACCCACAAAAGCTCATATGCGACGCGCCATGCATTAGGAAGGCGTTTTGGGTTATCCCTCTTCCTCGGCCCGGCGTTCCAGGAAGCGGGCGAGTGGAGTCGGCATTGCTGCGGTACGGCTTCCCCAGTCGTAGACGACGGCCGAGCGCGCAAAGTGGTCGTGCCAGGCCCTGCGTTCTCTCCCGAACACGGTCCCGACCAGACCGAGGCCCAAAATCGTGAAGCTCAGTGGATAGGTGATGGTGCGAACGAGAGCCTGGCGTCCGTGCAAAGTGAGGGTTCCGTCCGAACCGACCACCCTCACCCCCAGGACCGCCTTTCCGAGGGTCTTCCCGAACAGCGCCAGGCTGAACCACATATAGATGAACGCCCAGATGGCAAGTGTCAAGCCGTACCAAAGACCCCGACTCACCGGCAGCGAATAGTCGGGAACAAAGAGGTCGATCAGAAAGACGACTCCCGCCATGATCAGGGCGAAACTCGCCGTGACAACGAAGCTGTCCATGATCACCGCAAGCAGTCGAGTCAGTGGACCGGCATATCGGCCGGTCTTGATTGCCTCCGTTTCGTCCTTCTGCTCATCAACCCATTCCACCAGGTCCCCGGGACCCGTGGGGAACTCATGTGGATTCCGACCAACCAAGCGGTTGAGGACTCGGAAGAAAATCTCGTCCAAACCCACGAGTGGCCTTCGAAGGAGGTCCAATGCCGATCCACCGAGATGAGTTGTGCTTTCGGCAACGATCTCCGGTATTCCGGCCCGCTCCACGATCTTGGTTATGTCGACCCGGTCCATCAGAGCGTCGATGTCTGCCCGAGCCATCAGCGCGTCCACGTCTACCCGCTCCAGCAGTCTGTCTACATCGACACGATCGAGCAGATCATTCACATCCACCCTGTCGAGGAGGGCGTTGATGTCGATATAGTCGAGAAAGAGATTCGGATCGACAAGGTCGAGCACACGATCGGAAGCCGCGGTGGCTGCCCGACTGATAAGCCCCTTGTCCTCTGACTCCTCCGGCTGACTCACACTCAAAATCTAGCCGGTGACCGCACCGCTGCTCGCCGAGCCCACGAGACGCGCATACTTTGCAAGAGCACCAGTCGGGTACCTCACCGGCTCCGGGCTCCAGCGCCCGCGCCGCTCCTCGAGCGTTGCATCGTCCACCAGCACATCGAGTGATCGAGCCGGAATATCGACGCGAACGCGGTCACCCTCTTCCACCAGACCCAGGACACCACCAACCTCCGACTCCGGGGCGACATGACCGATGCACAACCCGGTGGTCCCGCCCGAGAAGCGCCCGTCCGTGATGAGAAGCACATCCTTGCCGAGCCCGGCGCCCTTCATTCCAGCGGTGATCTGAAGCATTTCCCTCATCCCCGGGCCCCCTTTGGGCCCCTCGGTGCGGATCACCACGACATCGCCGTGGGTGATCTGATGGCTGAAAAGGGCATCGAGCGCTGCCTGCTCACCGGCAAAGACACGGGCCGGTCCTTCGAAGGTGTCCAGTGTGACGCCGGCAACCTTGACCACGGCGCCGTCGGTTGCGAGGTTGCCCCTGAGGATGGCGATCCCGCCCTCCGCGGCCAGCGGCTTGGCCGGATCCATGATCACGTCCTGATCATCGGGCACAACGGTGTCAACAAGGTTCTCTGCCATCGTTCTGCCTGTGACTGTCAACACGTCGCCATCAAGAAGGCCCTCATCGAGCAGCGCCTTGAGGATCACCGGGATACCTCCGATCCTGTCGAGATCGACCATGTGATAGCGCCCGAACGGTTTCAGATCTCCCAGGTGAGGTGTCTTGCGAGAGATGCGATCAAAGTCTTCGAGATCGAGAGACACGTCGGCCTCGTTGGCGATGGCAAGAAGGTGAAGCACGGCATTGGTTGATCCGCCAAGCGCCATGACTGTGGTGATGGCGTTCTCGAAGGCGGGACGGGTCATGATCTGCCTCGGTGTAATTCCCGCCTCGAGCAAGGCCATCACTGCCTCCCCGGATCGACGCGCAAAATCACGGAGTCTGGGATCGATGGCGGGCACGGTGGCCGAGCCCGGCAGCGACATGCCGATCGCCTCGCCTACCGACGCCATCGTGTTGGCTGTGAACATGCCCGCACATGATCCGGCGCCAGGGCACGCGGCCCGCTCGATCTCGAGAAGATCCTCCGCCGAGATCCGACCCTCAGACTCGGCGCCGATACCCTCGAAAACGTCGACTATCGAGATGTCCTTGCCGTGATAGCGGCCAGGCAAGCTCGATCCGCCGTAGAGGAAGACCGCGGACAGATCCAAACGAGCGGCTGACATCAACATGCCGGGAAGCGACTTGTCGCAGCCGGCGATAGAGACCAGGGCATCGAAGCGCTCGGCATGCATGACAAGTTCGACCGAATCAGCAATCACCTCGCGAGAGACGAGTGATGCACGCATCCCCTCATGCCCCATCGAGATGCCATCCGAGACGGCGATCGTTGAGAACACCAATCCCACTCCCCCGGAGTCGGCTACACCGGCTTTCGCATGCTCCGACAACTCGGGCCCGGTGAGATTGCACGGAGTGACCTCATTGCCGGCTGACACCACGCCTACCTGGGGTTTCTCGAAGTCTTCCTCCGAGAGGCCCACAGCCCGCAACATGGCGCGCGCACCGGCCTTGGCGGGCCCTTCCGTTACGTCCTGGGATCTGACCTTCAGTGACATCTCGGACGATGTTACGGCTTAGTGCCCCCCAACGTAGATACGTTGGAGAGCACCTAGTTTTGGACGCGGCACTCAAACGGCGCACAATCCTTGGATGGCGACTATCTACTACGACAAGGACTGCGACCCAAGCCTGATCCGGGACAAGAAAGTGGCCGTCATCGGTTACGGAAGCCAGGGCCACGCCCACGCCCTCAATCTCCAAGATTCGGGTGTCGACGTGGTTGTCGGACTTCGGCACGAGTCTGCCAGCCGAGCAGCGGCGGAGGAGGCGGGATTGCGAGTCCTCGCCCCGGACGAGGCCTGTGCATGGGCAAACGTGATCATGATGCTCGTGCCAGATCAGGTTATGGGGGGTATCTACGCAGAGTCGGTGCAGTCCAATCTCGAGCCGGGTGACACTCTGGCGTTCGCTCATGGATTCAACATCCATTTCGGTGAGATCGCCCCGCCCGAAGAGGTGGACGTCATCATGGTGGCGCCAAAGGGGCCGGGTCATCTTCTCCGAAGGACATATGAGGAAGGGTCGGGTATCCCGTGTCTTCTCGCCGTCTATCAGGACCCTTCGGGCACCGGACACGCCCTCGGGCTCTCCTACGCGTCCGCCATCGGCGGCGGACGGGCAGGCATATTGGAAACCACATTCAAAGAGGAGACCGAAACCGACCTATTCGGCGAGCAGGTGATCCTTTGTGGGGGTGTCTCCGAATTGATCAAGGCGTCATTCGAGACTCTTGTCGAGGCGGGTTATCAGCCAGAGTCCGCTTACTTCGAGACCCTCCACGAGTTGAAACTGATCGTCGATCTGCTTTACGAGGGCGGTCTCTCCTGGATGCGGTATTCAATCTCAGACACCGCCGAATACGGCGACTACACCCGTGGGAACCGGATTGTCACAGATGAGACCAAGAAAGAAATGAAGAAGGTGCTCGAGGAGATCCAATCAGGTGCGTTCGCCAACGAATGGTTGGCACAGGCTCGGGAGGGAGCCCCCGTCCTCCATGAGAAAAGAGCGGCCAACAGGGCTCACCAGATCGAGAACGTCGGAGACGAGCTTCGCAAGCTGATGCCGTTTCTCGACCCAAAAACCGCTCCCTGAACTCTTGAGCGTGTGCAGGGACCGGGTCCCACGCCCACCCTGTGCACGGATAGCGGTTGCATGTGCAGGGACCGGTTGAGACCACTGGGTCCCACGCCCAACCTGTGCACACGCAATACCTAAAGCCGTCAGACCTTGACAGGCGCCTAGCCACCGGTACATACTTCCCGTCACATCATGTACAGCAGCCAA
>QIDW01000220.1 GCA_003230435.1 Acidimicrobiia bacterium
GCTGATCGGCCGTGTGATCGGCTTCACGGTCATGGGTGTTGGCGTGTTCCTGCTTGCAGCGAGGCAAGCGGCGGGTTTGTTCTGGCTCGTTGTCGGATGGTACCTGGCCACGACAGCTGTCTCGGCTGGAAGGCGAGAGGAGCTGAGCGCTGCATTCGATGGGATGACCATTGCCGACGTCATGCGTGCAACACCGGATGCCGTCTCCGGGAATGCGACGATCTCAGACGTACTCAGCCTCTACGCGATAGGCCCGCGGTTGTGGTCCCTCCCTGTGGAGATGACCGGCAGGGTTGTCGGTGTGATAGGACAAGAAGAGATCGATTCGATCTCGCCGAGCCGTTGGCCGTCCGTGCGAACGAGGGCGTTGATGTCCAGGATCGGCCCGGCGGACATAGTCGAAGCCGAGGAACCGTTGGAGTCCCTGCTACTGCGCCCGGCCGGCCCCAGCGGCAGAGCGGTGGTCGTGAGGGATGGAATCGTGGTAGGAATCATCGACGGGCAGGCACTGGGATCGGTGCTATCGAGTCGACAGTGAACAGTTCACAGTCGGCAACTTCCGAACTGTGAACTGAAGACTGTCAACTGAAAACTGAAAACTGTGAACTGTTCTGGCACTCTCGTCAAGTGAGTGCCAGAACTCGCTACTATTGGCACTCGTAAGTACCGACTGCTAACTCGAAACAAGGAGAGTCGGATGGATCTAAAGCCTTTGGGCGACCGTATCGTGGTCAAGCCCCAAGACGAAGAAGAGAGTCGCACCGCAGGTGGTCTCGTGATTCCGGACACCGCCAAGGAGAAGCCCCAACTGGGTGAAGTCCTCGCGGTCGGCCCGGGTGAGTTCAAGGATGGGGAACGTGTCCCCGTCGACGTCAACGTCGGAGACGTCGTCTTCTATTCGAAGTACGGCGGCACCGAGGTGAAGCACAACGGCGAGGATCTCTTGATCCTCTCGAGCCGTGACGTGCTCGCCATCTTGGGCTAGAAGGGGATACCTACATGGCAGCCAAGGAAATTCGTTTCAATGATGAGGCCCGTCGTGGCCTCCAGGCGGGCGTAGACAAGCTCGCCGACACCGTCAAGGTGACGCTCGGCCCGAAGGGTCGCAACGTTGTCCTCGAGAAGAAGTGGGGAGCTCCCACGATCACGAACGATGGTGTGACAATCGCCAAAGAGATCGAGCTCGACGACCCATTCGAGAACATGGGCGCACAGCTCGCCAAGGAAGTTGCGAACAAGACCAACGATGTAGCCGGTGACGGCACGACCACGGCAACGGTGCTTGCACAGGCAATGGTCACCGACGGTCTCCGTCTTGTTACCGCCGGTGCGAATCCGATGGAGATGCGCCGCGGCATCGAGGAAGCCGTCAACGCTGTTGTCGGCGCGATCGAGGATGCCGCCATCGAGATCAGCTCAGACGATCGCGACTCGATTGCATATGTTGCAGCCAACTCGGCTGCGGACGAGGAGATCGGCGGTCACATCGCGGACGCGATGCGGCAAGTCGGGAACGAGGGTGTTATCACCGTCGAGGACTCCCAGACGTTCGGTGTCGATCTCGAGTTCACCGAGGGAATGCAGTTCGACAAGGGTTACATCTCGCCGTACTTCATCACCGACCCTGATCGCCAGGAAGCCGTCCTCGAGGATCCATACATCCTCATTGCGAATCAGAAGATCGGCTCGGTACAGGATCTCGTTCCGGTGCTCGAAAAGGTCATGCAGACGAGCAAGCCTGTCCTGATCATCTCTGAGGATGTTGAGGGCGAAGCGCTCGCAACGCTCGTGGTGAACAAGATCCGTGGCACGTTCAACTCGGTTGCCGTCAAGGCTCCTGGGTTCGGCGAACGTCGTAAGGCTCAGCTCCAGGACATCGCCATCCTCACGGGCGCGACGGTCATCTCTGAAGAGGTCGGCCTCAAGCTCGATGGTGTGACGATCGAGATGCTGGGCACGGCCCGCAAGGTCGTCATCACGAAGGATGACACGACAATCGTCGAGGGTGCAGGTTCACACGCCGATGTGGAAGCCCGTGTCAAGCAGATCCGCCAGGAGATCGAGAACTCCGATTCCGACTGGGATAGCGAGAAGCTCTCGGAGCGTCTTGCGAAGCTCAGCGGCGGCGTCGCGGTCATCAAGGTCGGCGCTGCCACCGAGGTGGAGCTCAAGGAGAAGAAGCACCGTATCGAGGACGCCATCCAGGCAACCCGTGCTGCCGTCGAGGAGGGCATCGTCCCCGGTGGTGGTGTTGCGTTGCTTCGCAGCCAGGCTGCGATCGACAAGCTTCGCGGCAAGAGCGACGACTGGAAGTCCGGTCGTCAGATCGTGCGCCAGGCACTCGAATCGCCGATCCGTCAGATCTCCATCAACGCCGGCTACGAAGGTGGCGTTGTGGTTGACAAGGTGAAGAACGAGCATCAGGGCCATGAAGGCTTCAACGCCGCCACCGGCGAGTTCGAAGACCTCATCGAGGCAGGAATCATCGATCCTGCAAAGGTGACCAGGTCGACGCTCCAGAACGCAGCTTCGATCGCTGCGCTGATCGTTACGACTCTCGTTGCCGAGACGCCAGAGGATGCACCCGCAATGCCGGGTGGTGGCCACGAACACGACGGCGGAATGGGCTTCTAGCGGTCCATCAAACCAAAGAGAAGGGGCGCCCCGACGGGCGCCCCTTCTCTTTTGCCCTGCTGGTCGTCGGGCACCAGGCACCAGGCTTCCTGGGCCCTGGGTCCGGGGACCCGTCGGCATCACTATCGTGACGACATGCATTTCGCGGTACTCGGCCCGATCGAGGCGGTCGAGAACGGGCAACGCCATGCACTCGGGGGACAGAAGCAGCGCACGGTTCTTGCGCTGTTGATCGCGCAGGCCGGTCGTCAGGTGACGACCGGGCAGCTGATCGATGGTGTCTACGGCGACGATCAGCCGAAGGGGGCGCGCCGTTCCATCCAGACATACGTGTCGAATCTGCGCGGCGAGTTGGGGGACGTCATTCGTGCCGATGGCTCCGGCTATCTGCTGAGCGTCGAGCGCGAGGACGTCGACGTTCAGCGTTTCGAGGACGCTGTCGCCGCGGGGCCGGTAGCGACGACGATCCGGACATCTCTGCGACCAGGCTCAGGGACGCGCTGAGCCTATGGCGGGGCGTGCCGTATGCCGATGTCGACACCTACGACGCCCTCTCTACAGAGATCACGCGGCTCAACGAACTGCGCATAATGGCGATCGAGCAGCGCATCGAGGCAGACCTTGACCTGGGACGGCACCGCGAGCTGATCGCAGAACTCGAGTCGCTGACCAGGGAGCACCCGCTGCGCGAGCGCCTCTGCGGCTTCCAAATGCTTGCCCTGTATCGCTCCGGGCGTCAGGCCGAGGCCCTGCGGGCATACGAACAGGCCAGGGCTGAGCTCGTAGACGGGCTCGGCCTCGATCCCTCCTCTGAACTGCGAGAGCTCGAGCAGCGGATCCTCGAACAGGACCCAGAACTCGACTTTCAGTGGTCACAAAGACAAGCGCCGTCCCCGACCCGGTCCGCGCTCGAGGTCCGGTTCGCTCGGAGTGGCGATGTTGATGTGGCCTATCACGTCGTTGGCGACGGGCCGGTGGACATTGTGTACGTCCAGGGCGCGTGGTCTCACCTCGAAGTCCAATGGGAGTCGCCGGCCTACCGCGCGTTCTGTGAGCAACTGGGTGAGTTTGCTCGCGTGATCCTCTTCGACAAGCGCGGTATGGGCATGTCGGATCGAGTGCCGGGTTGCAACACCACTCGACGTGCGAATGGACGACATCAGGGAAGTCATGGACGCTGTGGGCAGCGAGTCTGCCGCTCTCATCGGTGCATCCGAGGGCGGACCCTTGTCCATGCTGTTTGCAGCGGCACACCCGGAGCGGACGGCCGGGCTGATACTGATGGGTGGAGAGGTCCGAGAGCGTACGGATGCCGAGTGGCCGTGGGGTGAAGCCACAGAGGAAGAATTCGAGGCATCGATGGCAACGCTCCAGGAGCGGTGGGGCAAGCCGGGTCGCTTCATGGAGTACTTCGCTCCCAGCCAGGACGAGACACCGTGGCTCACCGAGTGGTCGGCACGTCTGCAATCGAATGCCAACACTCCCGGCAGTGCCGAGGCCTTCATGCGGATGGCTTTTGACATCGACGTTCGCGACATCGCTTCTTCCATCCGTGTCCCCACACTGATCCTCCACTCGGAGGGGGACCGAATCTGCCATGTGGAGAACGGGCGCTTTCTGGCTCGCGAGATCCCCGGCGCCCGTTATGTGGAGCTGCCGGGCGCCGATCACGTTCCGTGGTTCGAACCCGACCGTGCGACGGGTGAGATCCGGGAGTTCCTGACCGGTGTTCAAGTCCAACAGGAACCCGACCGGGTACTAGCGACGGTGTTGTTCACCGACATCGTCGGGTCTAGGGATCGATCCGCTGTAGAAGGAGATGGTCGCTGGCAGGAGCTGGTGGGGGCATACGACACGGTGGTCCACAGCCAGCTGGCACGTTTCCGAGGGGTCGGCGTCGATACGCGCGGCACCGCCCTCCTGGCGACCTTCGATGGCCCAACACGCGCCATCCAATGTGGCCGGGAGATCGAACGGCAGGTGATGCGACTCGGTCTCGAAGTGAGTGCCGGAATCCACACTGGTGAAGTAGAGCGATTGGGTGACGATTTGGCCGGAATCGCAGCCCGTGTCGGAGAACAGATCGCCGCCCTCGCGGAACCTGGCGAGGTGCTTGTCTCAGGAACCGTACGCGATCTTGTTGCTGGATCGGGTCTGGAATTCAAAGACCGGGGTACCCATGAACTGCGCGGTGTCGCCGGCGAGTGGCGGGTCTTCGCAGCGACCGATTGACCCACAGAGCCAGATCCCGCACTACGCGACTCGGCCTAGCGCACATACTCCTGCATGCTACGAACTGACCGGCGAATGCCCGTCGATCTTGGCGTAGGCGGCATCGATGATCTGGTCTTCGAGCGATCCGAGCGCCCGAGCCAGGGCGAGCTCCTCCCCGATCAAGGGGATGCACGGATCAGCAGGGTTGCGCTTCGCTCTGCCCGTGGCGTCGAAGTGATCCCCGTGTAGATCGAGCACTGCGTGAACCAACGTCGTGGAGTCGTCCTCGTCGATCCCGATCTCGATAGTGATGTGCTTATGCATAGAACCTCCTGTGATCGGCCTGTCCCAATCATCCCTGAGATTCGCGGCTCTGGCTAGGGGAATCTCGCTTTGCGAGTCGTAGTGCGTGGAGCTCAGCGGACACGGAACAAGCGAGCAAAGCGGTACAGGCAGGTGTCCTCCCTTTCTGTGGGTGGCCTCGGGCTCAAGTCTCTCGGAGCGTCGTTGTTTGCGGTGTTCCGGCTGGGTCGGTTTCCTTGGGTGGGGTTGATCGGGTCATGTGGTTCCGCCGCGATGTTTGATGACGTATCCCTACACGAGTGGGTGCAGCCGCTCAATCTTCAGAGGTTCTCGAGCACGATGACCCGGCCTACGGAAGGATCAGGGAGCCGACCCTCGACCAACAGTTGGCGAAGATGACGGGCATCGCCACGATCCGTCTTGGCTCGTTTCTTGCGACCCCGCAGCGACGCGGTATCGGCGGGTTCCGCGAGATGGGCCTCGATCCCGCAACGTTCCAACTCTTCAACCACGAACCGCCACCCGTAAAGCCCTCAGTAGCGAACATCGCCTCGACACCATCAAAGCGCGTCAACCACTCACGGAACTCGACACGGGTTGCCGGCTCGATACGGCCCGTCTCAACATCACCGGTATCCAGATCCACATAATCGAATGTGATCTGAGCCCGATGCACATCCAAACCTCCTACGATTCTCACAAGAGACCTCCTTCGATAGCTCCGCCCGAAACGGGTCCGTACACCAAGTGTGCATGAGCCGAAGGAGGTCTCCCACATACCATCTTTCAGGGGGGGGCACGAGACGAGCCTCAGCTAGCCCCCTTGGGCCTGGACTTCGACGCTCTTCGGCGATACCCTTGAGCCGACAGGGAGAGGAAGACCGTGAGACGCCGTATCTCAGTGGCGCTGGTGTTCGCCATCGCCTCACCGGCCCTGGTGTTCGCCGTATCCGTGAGCGCCGCTTCGGCGACCACACCACCATCGCTTACCGCGAGGCCGCTCATCGGCGGCCCGCCCATGTTCGCGATGTCCGGGACCTCGATCATCGAGTACGAGGCCACAGATGTACCCAAGGCCGTTCCCGACGGGGATACGACGGGGGTGACCAGCACCATCAACGTCGACAGCTCCGGGAAGATCGCCGACCTGAACCTGACGGTGAACATCTCCCACACTTGGGTCGGCGACCTGGAGGTGGAGCTCGTACACATCACGTCGACTGAGGGACGGTCGGCGGTCGTTATCAGCCGTCCAGGTGTTCCCGCCCTCGGGCCCCTCGGTTGCGCCGCCGACGACATCGCCGCGGTGCTCTCCGACGAGTCCATCTACGCCATCTACCCTGCACACGACGAATGCGGCGCGACATCCCCGGCCATCGGCGGCATGTTGCTGCCGGCGAGTGCTCTGAGCTTCTTCGACGGGATGGACAGCGCCGGGACATGGATGCTCAACGTGCGTGACCTGGCCACGGGAGACATCGGCACGCTCACCGGATGGACGTTGAGCTTTGAGTTGACGGAGGTCCAATCCCTCGCCTCCGATGTTGGACTGGTGGATCCAAGCACCGGGGAGTGGTATCTGCGGGCGGCCCATACTTCCTTCGGGAACTCGTTCTACTTCGGGAACCCGGGAGACGTGCCGTTCATGGGCGACTGGGATTGCGACGGGACCGATACCCCAGGTCTGTTCCGCCAGTCGGATGCGTTCGCGTACCTGCGGAACGCCAACACGCAGGGGATCGCGGACATCCGGTTCTTCTTCGGGAACCCTTCAGACGTGCCGCTGGCGGGGGACTTCGACGGAGACGGCTGCACTACGTTGTCGCTCTACCGGCCGTCGGAGCAGCGGTTCTACATCATCAACCACCTCGGGAAGAACAACGGGGGCCTCGGTGCTGCCGACTACTCGTTCCTCTTCGGCAACCCGGGTGACACCCCGGTGGTTGGCGACTGGGATGGTGATGGGATTGACGAGGTGGGCCTGTATCGGGAATCGAGCGGATTCTTCTACTACCGCACAACGCTGACGACCGGGGTGGCCGCCGGTCAGTTCTACTTCGGCAACCCCGGAGACCGGTTCGTCGTTGGCGACTGGGGGATCAGCGACGGCAGGGACACCCCAGCTGTGTTCCGCCCCTACCCCATGCCCAGCACCCTCTACTTCCGTCACACCCTGACCCCGGGGGCCGCCGATTCCCAGTTCTCCTGGGGCGGTCCAAACTGGCTTCCGGTCGCCGGCGACTTTGGAATCGGCTTCTTCATCGACCCGTGACCCGTGTCCTCGGGGTTGCTTGTGGGGCCGCGGATCACGAACCCGCGGATCGACTTGAACCGGGGGACGGCTTCGCGGTTTGGAGCTGCCGATGAGACTCGAAAGGAACCAGGCAAGACTGTTCGCACCGCACCCCTGCGCGCAACCTCGCGACGCAACCAGACCAAGGCCCCCGAGTGGGCTTGAGCCGGTGTCACCCCGAATCGGCGAAAGCCTCCGCCACCGTCACGTCTGTCGCGATCGAGCCCTCTCAGTCAGTGGTTCGGGGCTGAAAGGGGGGATACGGGCTTGTGCAGTGTTGTCCCTGTTGGCGCATCCTCTACGGATACGTATCTCGTAGTACGACTGGCCGAACCCCAGGCAGCTCCTCGATCACTAGTGTCCTTGGTTGCAGCTACTGATCGGATCGGGCGATGAACCAGGAACGTGGGATGTTGGGCCTCGAACGCCTGACCACCCAGGTGGAGACCGGTGACATCGATACCGTGATCGTCGCTTTCACCGACCACTACGGCAGGGTCCACGGCAAACGATTCGA
>QIDW01000078.1 GCA_003230435.1 Acidimicrobiia bacterium
ACCACGGTGATCATGAAGATCGACCTCGCCGGACCAAAACAACGCGGGCTGGCGATGGGGCTCAACGAAGCAGCCGGGTATATGGCCGTCTCCGTGACGGCGCTGCTCACCGGGTACATCGCAGCACGGACCGGTCTGCGACCTGAACCGTTCTACCTGGGCATCGCTTACGCTGCACTTGGTCTCGGGTTGTCAACTCTCGCGGTGCGCGAAACCCGTCATTACGCCGCCTACGAAGCAGCCAAACATAAAGCTGCCGGCGACGCACTCGACGAGGGTCTCTCCACGCGGGACGTGTTCGTCCAAACCAGCTTTGCGGAGCCGTCTCTCTCATCGGCAAGCCAGGCGGGACTGGTCAACAACCTCAACGACGGAATGGCTTGGGGTTTGTTACCACTGTTCTTCGCCGCAGCCGGTATCTCGGTGGGGCGCATCGGCGTGCTGGCTGCCATCTACCCGGCAGTGTGGGGTCTCGGACAGCTCCTCACCGGCGCCTGGTCCGACCGCGTCGGGCGGAAACGTCTCATCGTGGCTGGTATGTGGATTCAGGCGCTGGCTATCGGGCTCATTGCCAGCGGTGAAGGGTTCGAGACCTGGGCGGCGGCAATGGCCCTCCTCGGGGTCGGGACCGCCCTTGTCTACCCCACGCTCCTGGCCGCTGTCGGCGACGTTGCCCATCCTCGCTGGCGGGCCTCCGCTGTCGGCGTCTACCGCTTGTGGCGCGATGCCGGGTTCGCGGTCGGGGCTCTCCTCACCGGCATCATCGCCGACCTCATCGATCCGCCCACCGCTATCTGGACGGTAGCCCTCCTCACCGCCGCCTCCGGCACCCTCGTCGCCTTCAGGATGCGAGAAACCCACCAGCCGCTGGCCCGCTCCCGATGAGGCCGGTCTCGCACCACTAAACCCCGGTCCACATGCACGGCCGTTCGCGCATGGAGGTAGCGGCCCCGGAGCTACTGCTGGGCGTGGATTGGGCCGAAGGTGAGCCGGCCAAGATCGAACGCTTCTTCCATCGTGAGGAAGTAGACCTCGATGTCACGTCCGGAGAAGAACTGTTCGCCAGACTCGCGGCTGGTGAAGAAGTGCACCTGGTGACAGAACATCTTCCAGATGGTCTCGAGGTTGTCGGTCGCCCCTGATTCCGGGATCACGATGGAAACCACAGCTGTGGTCGGCTCGTAGGTTTGCACCCCGCTGGGAGATACCGAAACCCGGATTGGTTCGCCGTTTCTTGGATCGTCGGATTCGAGTTCGACGGCCTCTGTCATGATCGGCGCGATCAACATCGGGTCGAGGGCGCACCAGGTCGTGAGCTCATTTCCTTGTACCAGGAACTTGTGCGGGTGCCGGTTCAGCGAAAGACCCACTATGCCCCTGAGCGCGCCTTCTTCGTCTCGTTCACCCGCCATCTCAACGAATGCTCCTGCCACCTCCGATGTGATGCCAGCGCCGTCTGCCAGCCTTTCCACTTCTTCAGCCGGAATGGGTCGTCCCTCGGCGGCGAGTCTCCGGTAAAGCTCGATCAGAAGTCGCGACTCTTTTCGCCCGAAGTCGGGGGTGAAACCCACCGCCTGAAAGCGGTCCCAGATCGTCTTCGCAAGTTCGCTTGTCGTCGATAGATTGACCATGTGAGTGACACTAGTGTTACTTAGATCAACTAGCAAGTTAGTCTTACTGCCCACTGGTATACTGGACGTGACGTACCAGTCGACATGATCGGCGACCGGCCGGCCGGAGGGAGAGATGACCACCAGTAGAGCGCGCGAAGCGTTTCACACAGTCCGCAAGGAAGAGATCCTCGACGCCGCGATGGGTGTCTTTGTGCGCCACGGACCCGAAGTGTCCTTGCAGGAGATCGCGGAGGCCGTCGGGCTCACCAGAGGCGCGCTCTACCGTTACTTCCCAAGCCGTGAGGAGCTGGTGCGTGAGTGTTTTGGTCGCTGCTTCGAGTCGACCAAGACGGCAATGGCCGAGTTGCTGGCGCAGTCGGGGTCACCAGTGCAGGCGCTGATGTCACTGGTTGAAATGAGTGCCCGCGCCTACCGGGAGGAGGGTGCGAGGGAAGGAATGATACTGAACCTGCAAGCCGTGCTGGCGACGGCAACGCGCCAGCCGAACGCCGAAGCGCCCCCAACCGTCATCGACAAGAGTGTTGTCGATGCGGCGATCCGGCTCTCCCGTCAGGCCAGCGACGCCGGCGAGTTAAGCGAGGGGGTCGACCCGGCCGGTCTGGCGCTGCTCGTGGTCAGCGCACTCCAGGGCTTGCAGCTCCTCATAGCTATGTTCGACACCGAGATCGATAGCGGCGCTGCCACGGACACGCTCCTCGCCACCATCGACGGCTTTCGGATCTAGGGATTCACAAAGATTGAAAATTGCCTCTTGACAATGCATCGAGTTTGGTGGATACTTCGACTAATACATCGATCAAACCGGATTGATCGATGGTTTTCGAAGGAGAAGGAACAATGGCTGAGGACACAATCACCGCATCCAATGTTGAAGAGGTCTTCGCAGAGCTGAGTCAGGGCGAGAGACTCGATCTGCTGGAACGTCTGATTCATGGCGCCGAGAGATCCGAGGATGATGTGCTGAGCATCGAGGAGCGTATCGAACGGTTGGAGCGAACGACCTGGGGCCACAGTTGTGGATGCCGGCGTGGGTCGGGACGTTCGGGTTCGAGTGGCCGGCGAGGCTGCGGCTGCAGTTAGATGATGATGGACTGGGGATCCTTCGATCGCCGAGGGATCCCTCACCACCGGAGATACCGATGAGCGAGCTGTCCGATACGCTGCTCAGCGGACTGATCGACGAGGCGTTCAAGAACCTGACCGGGGAAGAACGTCTCGCTTTCGTCGAGCGGCTATTCGCCAGAGTTCCCACCAAGAGCCAGGAACGTCTCATACGCACCCTCGTCGGTGATCTTGCTGTGGAGCCGGGACGGCCTGGACCCAATTCTGACGTCGAACATCAGCTGCTGACTCTGCCCATGGGACCGGGACGCCGGGATCTCCCACCCCGCGACATCGGACCCTGGAGGACGTGCTGTCGCATGATGGCCGAAGTGGATCGCGCCTCACGGCTGGATGGACTCGACGCCGATCGGCCGGCCCGCGTTTTCGGTGCGCTGGGCGATGAGACACGAGTCAGGATCATCAAACTGCTGTCCGAAGGCGAGGAGCGTGTAGACGACCTGACCCGTACCCTCGACACACCTCAATCCACTGTCTCGCATCACCTGCGGGTGTTAAAAGAGGCGGGACTGGTACACGCCGAGAAAAGAGGTCGCAGCATCTACTACTCCATCGCACCTTTGGAGGAGTAATAGAGGTGGGGCGGTGTTGCCACCGCCCCGAAAAACACTCGAGCAGTTTGGAGTCTTGCTCAGGACTTCATCTGGCAGCCGTTATCGCAGTGGGCTACGCGGGGGATCGTGAAACGCTTCATGTTCGTTACCTCCTTCCAATGTCGTGGGTTGACTGTATTTCTGACGGAAAACTCAATGACCCAGTTTATCACCTCATACATCCTGCTTCTCAGTTCCTAAATAGACTCGGGGGTGGTCGTCAACTGCTCCAGAACCCGCAAACCACCCATTAATCGACCGGCCAGAAGAGCTCAGTCCGGCTCTGGATGCATCGCTGCTCCGCGCAGTGAGCTCTTTTCCCGAACGGCTTGGCCGACTAGATAGGTCTTCTCGCGGATACGACGTACCAGTGCCAGTGCTTCTCACCGATACCTGACGGTCCGTCGAATTCCTCCTCGTCGATGTGTATCGGGTCGAAGTCTGTGAACAACGAGGCAATCTGGATGCGGTCGGTCATTGCGATGTCAGGCTCAGATGCCCATGAGTCATTCTGACCGAAGAAGACACCAACGAACCATCCTCCATTTTTGACCGCGCTGAGCGCCTTGCCGACTGATTGGTCGTGGTTGTCGCCGGCGAAGGGGATTGACAACGACGCGAACACGAGGTCAGCTTCGGGCAGGTCCGCCTCGTGGAACTTGGCGACCTCGGTAGTGAGTCTCGAGCTCTTCCCGGGAGAGACGCGCGAATCGAGGATTTCAATCACCCTCGGCTCGCCGTCGACGGCGTGAACCCACCAGCCACGCTCCAGCAACGCGAGGGTTTCGTTCCCGGCGCCGCATCCAAGATCGATGGCGAGACGTCCTGAGCCCTTCTGACCGTCGGTCAGTTTCAGGGCAGAGCCAAGGAACTTCATCGGGTCGCGTCCTCGGGTTCCCTCGGCGTATCGAGCCCAGACCGAACCGCCTATCTCGAGTGGATTGCTCACCTTTACAACGTATTTCGGCACCGGGCCGGAATACATTTGAGCACTTTTGACGTCTTACTCAGGACTGGGTTTGGCACCCGTTATCGCAGTGGGCTACACGGGGGATCGTGAAACGCTTCATGTTCGTCACCTCCCCTCGGATGTGCTAGCGGGCTTCGCTTGTGCTGGGAAACCCAACGATTCGAGTGTTTCGAGGATCGGCTCGAGGTCTAACTCCGATGTCGCCACGATGACTGCCTGACCGGTGTCGGCCGAGATGCTGGCGCTTCTGACACCTGGCCACCTTTCGAGCTCTTGCCGCAGGGCATCATCAGCCGCAACCACACAGCATCCGCTGCCCAAGAATGGGTGGTCTACCAGGTCCGGAAGAGACAGCGATACTGTCATTGCTGGCTCGTGGGTGACCGGGGCGCTCATGCGGCGCAGCAACTCAGGGTTTTGACGTCTTTGCCGAACGACTGGGCGGCCAGCTTGAAGCCTTCCGCCATCGTCAGGTACGGGTGGTAGGTGTCCGCGATCTCGTCGATGGTCGCCCGATACTTCAGTGCCATCACGGCTGCCTGGATGACATCACCGGCACCGTCGGCGAGGATGTGGGCGCCCAGCAGGAGCCCGTTCGATTCGTCCGCCACCAGCTTGATAAGACCATGGACTTCGAGGTCGACCAGCGCTCTCGGCACGGCCTCGAGAGGAAGCACCGATGTGATAACCGGATGCCCGGCTTCGCGAGCCTGCTCCTCGGTGAGCCCAACCGACGCGATAGTCGGCGAAGTGAAGGTGACTCTTGGCAAGGTTTTGAAATCGATCTTGGGTCCGGTGCCACGCAAAGCGTTCTCCGCGGCGATGTTTCCGCCACGCGCCGCCACGTAGACGAACTGAGGATGCGACGTCACATCCCCTGCGGCAAAAATGGCCGGATTGCTGGTCTGAAGGTCGTCTCCAACGACGACATGACCAAGGGTGTCGGTCTCGACACCGGCGGCGTCCAGACCCAAACCTGACGTGCGGGCCCTACGTCCGGTGGCCATCAGGAGTCGGTCGGCTTCCAACCGGGTGGTGGTGCCGTTTGTCTCGATGTCGAGCCACACCCGGCCCGAATCTGTCCCGGCTTTCGAAGCCATGGCCCCGGTGTGGATCGAAGCTCCCTGCGAAACGAGGTACTCGTGGAGGATCTCAGAGATCTCCGGCTCCTCGACTCGACGAAGGTCACCTTTGCCCCGAGATGGGTGAACAGTTGCCCGAGCTCGAGGCCGATCGCGTTGGCACCAACGACGATCATCTCATCGGGTACCTCCTCGAGTTCTAGGGCCTCAGTCGAGGACAGGTAGTCGACGTCACCGAGACCCTCAATGGGGGGCATCCAGGGCTCGGCACCGGTGGCGACGAGGAAACGGAAGGCCTTGAGTTGGCGTCCCCCGATATCGACGGTGTTCTCGTCGACGAAAGTGGCATCTCCTTCTATGAACTCGATGTCGTATAACTCCAACAGGTCCGCGTATTTTTCCTGACGGAGTTGGTTGACCAGACCTCGTTTCTGTTCCACGAGAGCTTTGAGGTCCACCGCGCCGGCGGAGGTCTCCAAACCCGCAAAGGGACTGTGACCCGCCCGCCAATACGACTCGGCGGCGCGCAGTAATGCCTTGGAAGGGACACACCCGATGTTGACGCAGGTGCCACCGATGGTGGAGCGTTCGATCATGGCCACACGTGCGCCTAGATCACGCGCCTTGATGGCAGCAGCGAATGCTGCCGAACCGGAGCCAACAATGAGCAGGTCATAGTCATCGTCTGACCCGCCTGCCTCTTCGGTTTCCGTGGACTCGGTCGTATCGATCGAGGTGACCGAGTATCCGAGTTTCGCCACTTCGTCGCTGGCGTCCTGAGCCGAGAACCCAGCGTCTGCTATCCCGACGGCCTCACCGCGTCGCCAGTCGACGCTGACATCGGACAAACCGGCCTCTGTCAGGGCAGCGCCAACGGTCACCTCACAATGATCGCAGTGCATCCCCTCTATCAGAACTTTCGCTTGGTCACTCACACCTGTCTCCTTGTGATCATCCATAGACAAATCTAACACATCGGCTAAATCAAATGTTCCGCCGGGCATCCACTCGCCGGCACGAAGCGATCTCAGCGCCGCTTCGTTCCAGGATCGCCCTGGCGAGGTCGACGATCCAAACCACCCTGGGGTCGCCTATCCGGTACTCCACCTGTTGGCCGGTTCTTGACGCACTGATGAGCCCGCACCAGACAAGACAGGCCAGATGGCTGGAAACTTGCCCCTGCGACAGACCTACCTCGGCGACTAGTTGCTTCTGGATCAAAGGTTGTTCGATCAGCAATTCGACGATTCGAAGTCGAGTGGCATCGCCCAAGGCACGCAGCATCTTTGCGACCAGGTCTGCATCTGCCAGTTCAACCGGTTCGGTTTCAATGATGTTGGGTCGGGCCACTAGCGGTATTTCTTCGCTCTTGCCGATTTCAGGACGGCAGGACTCACTTCAATACGCCCGGTCCGACGGAGTAGCTGCCGGGGCCACACATCGGGCATTCGAGGTACTCCGTTAACGACTCGCGGAGCGTCGAGCGGGCCCGTCGCAGTCGTGCCTTTACCGCGTCCTGGCTGACTCCGAGATGAGCTGCGGTGTCTTCTGTCGAGAGTCCTTCGCCTAAACGTGACAACACGACTTCCTGTTGAGATTCAGGCAGATCCCTGATTGCCAACGCCGTTCGACAGGCCATCACATGGTGCTCGAAGCTTTGGTCTGGGAGTACCTCATCGCCAGGAATGAGATCGTCAACCCCCGAGATGGGTTCAGAGGGGCTGCGACGACGACGTCGAACGTCCAAGCAGGTATGGCGGGCGACTGAATATATCCAGGTTGCGACCGATGAGTCGCCGCGGAATGTTGGCAGGCTCTTGATCATTCTGAGGGCTATCTCCTGGACCGCGTCTTCGACTTCGGCAGGTGCGACCATCTTGTGAGCGCATGCAAAAATGCGGCGCTCGAATCTCTCATACAACTCGTCGACCGATTCGGCCCAACCGAGTTGAGCTGCTCGAACTATGTCCTCGTCAGAGGACGTTTCCGGGCGGGTCCCATATGTCTCATTCATGTTGATCGACAACTCCGACACTGGCAATAATATTAGCTTAAGCCAATGCTAATGTTTCGAAACCAGATGGCCGCCAGGTTCTAGGAGTGGGACAGATGAGTAGTACGAGATCAGCGACGGTGGAGAGAACGAGCACGAAACGCCCCAAGGAGTCGCTGGTGGCGGTGGGCATCGTCTTGTTCGCCGTGATCTGCTGTGCAGGTCTGCTTCTTGCCGGCACGCTAGGTGTTGGCGTTGGGTTATCGACCCTGATAAGCCCATGGCTCCTGGTGCCAACTGCACTGGCGGTAGCGGGAATCTTTGCTTGGTATCTGAGCCACCGTAGAACTTCAGCACGCAGATCCGTCTCCGGCCGTGACGACCTGCGATCCTGATAATGGGCGGGACGAGCACCAAGAAAAAGGGCAGAGAGTCAGCGAGTAGGAAGTCGCGACGACGATTCCTCTGGTTGGGTGTTGCAGCTGTCGGTGTCGTGGCCGTAGGTCTTCTCGTGGTTTCAGGCGGGGGTACTGACCTCGAGCCCACATCCAACATCGGCCTCGAACCGGCACCTGAGATCGCCCTTCCCAACTTCGAAGGCGAGACAGTGCGTATCTCTGATTTCGAGGGTCAGGGCCTGGTGGTGAACTACTGGGCCTCGTGGTGTCTGCCTTGTCTCGTTGAACTTCCCGGTTTCGAAGAGGTCTACCAAGAGCGCAAGGGCGAGGTGGCATTCCTCGGCATCAACCTGGCCGACGATCCGGCATCTGCACTTTCCGTGGCGGCTGGCGCCGGCATCACCTACCCGCTGGCGGTCGACGTCGATGGCTCCTCGTACAAGGCGTTTGGCGGATTAGCTATGCCCACCACCGTGTTCATCAACTCCGATGGGTACGTTGTGGAAGTATTCTCCGGACCTCTCAAATCGAGTGAGCTGGAGGCCAGGATCGAAAGCTACTTTGAGAGCTGAGAGCCCGTGGGACCCATAGCTTTTGCTTTCGCCGCTGGGATGGTCGCCACTGTCAACCCCTGCGGATTCGCGATGCTGCCCGTCTACCTATCGCTGTTCCTCACCGATACCTCGTCGCCAGACCAGTCATCCGCGGTCACGACCGGACTACGAGTCGGAGCGATTGTCACGCTGGCGTTTGTCGCCACATTCGCGTTGGTCGGCGGGATCTTCTCGTTTGTGACCACGGGAATAGTCAACCTCGTCCCATGGGCGGCCCTTGTCATAGGGCTGGGACTTCTGGTTGCAGGCGTTGTTGTCCTTGCTGGTCGACATCTGTCGCTACGCACGATCCAGATACGATTCAGACGGGACGGTTCTGTCCGGTCAATCGTGGTGTTCGGAGTCGCATACGCGGTGGCTTCCATTTCCTGCACCCTCCCGATCTTCCTTGCGGTGACGGCGGCCGCCACGGGTGGGACCGCAGTCAACGGTCTGGCGGTCTTCGTTTTCTATGGGCTCGGGATGGGTGCCGTTCTGGTCGCTCTCGCCGTCGCAGTAGCGACATCGCGCGACACGGTCATCAGACGGATGCGTGGCTTGATGCCCTACGTCGAACGCATCGGAGGTTGGCTGCTCCTCGCTTCGGGTCTGTTCATCGTCTACTACTGGGCGACGGTCCTGACGGTCGACTTCAGCCAGGACAGCCTCCTGATCAGACCCCTCTCGTTCGTCGGGCGAGTTTCCACCTGGTTCACCAACCAGATCTCGTCCAACCCGGTGCTGTGGGCTCTCGGGCTTGTCGTCCTGGTCGGCTTGATCTATTGGACCGAGACTCGACGACGAAAGAAGGAGCTATCCGAAGAGGGATGACGGAGTTCCTGCTATTCAGAGCTGAGACGTATCGACACCTATGCTCCAAGGAGTCAAAACCAGGAGACGATTCATGCCGACAGCCATAGACAGACAGGAACTCGTAAGGCTCGTCGAGGAGGAGGATGCCCAGGTGCTCGACGTGCTTCCTGATCGGGAATACGCCGATTCTCATATTCCGAACGCCATCAACCTCCCGCTGCGCCATCTCACCGAGGACGCAGCGGCCGTTCTTCGACGTGACAGACCTGTGGTTGTCTATTGACACGACGGTTTGTGAGACATGTCTCCACGAGCCGCGTGCCGGCTCGAACGATTCGGATTTGAACAGGTCTACGACTACGTCGCCGGCATCGCTGACTGGAAGGCGGCCGGACTCCCCGTGGATGGTGACGCAGCATCGGTGCAGCACGTCGCCGACGCAACCCGATCGGACGTCCCCACCTGTCTGCTCGGAGAGACCTTGGCAGAAGCTCGGACCCGTACCTTCGACGCAGGTTGGGAGGAGTGTGTTGTCATCGATTGTGATAGAACCGTCGTCGGCAGGCTTCGAGACGGTGCTTGGAAACAGGATGACTCAGCCTTGGTCGAGGAGGTCATGGAGTCGGGACCGACGACCGTCAGGCCAGATGGCGTACTCCAGGGCCTGGTCGATCGGA
>QIDW01000478.1 GCA_003230435.1 Acidimicrobiia bacterium
GTCAGCTCCTCCTCGCGAGAGATAAGCATCTTTTCGCGCTGTGCGAGATTTGAGGCGCGCTGCTCGAGCGTTTCCTCACGCTGGGCGAGTCGCGACTCGAGACTGGATATCTCGACTTTGCGATGAGCCAGATCAGCCTCTTCGCGTTCCCTATAGGTCTCGGCCTTCGCCCTTGCCTCTTCCTCTGCGCTGGTGAGGATTCTCTGAGCGTCGGAGCGGGCCGCGGTCACCATGCCCTCAGCGGAGACACCGTCACGCTCGCTACGACGACTGACGGACAGCCTGGCGATCAGATACCCGAATCCAAGACCGAAGGCGATTCCTAGGACAGTCATCACCACGGTATTCATGTTCGCGGTCCCTTCTTCCGGGACCTATAAGACAAGCAAGGCCGAGCCCAAAGGCTCGGCACACGAAATGAAGCAGCTCAAAGATGTGGGATCAGATCACCCGTTTCTTCTGTCGCTCCTCCTGTGATTGTCGTCTAGGTTCCGGCGGTTCAATTCAATGTTCTTCGTGTGTCAGCTCCCGAGCCTAATCGCACAACGCCGGAGGTGGAACAAGAAAAGTCGCGAAAGTGAATGGTGGCCCGATCACTCCTCGGTTGCGGGAGCCTCTTGCTGCTCCTCCTCCGACTCCTCGTCGGTGAGCCCGAGCGCTTCGAAGGTCTTGGCCTGGAGCTGCATGGCGATCTCGGGATTCTCCCTGAGGAACCGCTTGGAGTTCTGTCGACCTTGACCAAGCTGATCCTGATCGAAGGTGAACCAGGCGCCACTCTTCTTCACGACACCGTGCTCGACGGCGACATCGAGAAGACTGCCCTCCCTGGAGATGCCCTCTCCGAACATGATGTCGAACTCGGCCAGTCTGAACGGCGGAGCCATCTTGTTCTTGGCGACCTTGACACGTACCCGGTTTCCCACGTTCTCGGTTCCGTCCTTGATGGCTTCGATACGACGGATGTCGAGCCGCATGGAGGAGTAGAACTTCAAGGCGCGTCCGCCTGGCGTCACTTCCGGACTCCCATACGTAACGCCTATCTTCTCCCGGAGCTGGTTGATGAAGATCGCTGTCGTCTGGGACTTGGCCAGGGTTCCGGCCAGCTTGCGCAGGGCCTGTGACATCAACCTGGCCTGAAGACCGACATGGGTGTCTCCCATCTCACCCTCGATCTCGGCACGTGGCACCAATGCGGCCACGGAGTCGATCACGATGACATCCAGGGCGCCAGAGCGGATCAGCATGTCGGTGATCTCCAGTGCCTGCTCACCCGTGTCTGGCTGAGAAATCAACAACTCGTCGACGTCGACTCCGATTGCCTTGGCATAGATCGGGTCGAGGGCATGCTCGGCATCGATGAAGGCGGCAATGCCTCCATTGCGCTGCGCCTCGGCGACTATGTGCAACCCTACGGTGGTCTTGCCCGAGCTCTCCGGACCGTAAACCTCGACAACGCGTCCACGGGGCACACCGCCGATTCCCAGGGCGAGATCCAGGGATAGGGCTCCGGTGGGGATGACATCGACTCGTCGCTGAGCCGCCTCGCCCATCCTCATGACGGCACCTTTGCCGAATTGACGCTCTATCTGGCTCATCGCCATCTCGAGTGCGTTATCGCGTTCCACTTTGCGTCCTTCCTGACTCATATCACCAAAACCGTATCGGACGACCCTGACAAGATTCCGTGATGCTAGATCGAACATGTGTTCGCATGTTGGATTTACCTCAACATCGAGAACATTTCAAGGGGTTCATACCTCACACCACCCCCACCAAGACGGCTTTCATAGACCACGATCCGATGGCACGACCATCGCAGATCGAGTGTCTCGGCAGTCAGCGGACCGATATTTTTCGGTGGACGGATTCGTGACAGGGTGAGATGTGGTCGGTATGGGCGATCCTCTGGCTCGAGCCCGGCCGCTTGGGCAGCCTCCTCGACAATCTCGTTGAGCCGGCCAAGTTCCTCCGCCCCCTCAATGATCCCTGCCCACAGGACAGTTGCCTTCCCTTTATTGGGAAAACCCCCCAAGCCGCCGAGCTTGATCGGAAACGAGGGCACGCGTTCGATCGGACTCAGGCCTGCAAGGAACCGTTCGTAGGTGACCTCGTCCACCGTCCCCAGGAATCTCAGCGTGAGATGCCAGTTCTCCCTGGAAACCACCTTGCCGGGAATGGTGAGACTGGATGTTCGGTCGGCCAGCGCCATCCGCACCTCGGTCGGCAGCGGCACCGCGGCAAATATCCTCCCTACGTTTTCCACCACTTGCCGATCAGTGCCAGGCGGGTGAGGTGCAACGCGGAAGTGACGGCATATGTGCGAACCCTCTCCCTATCACCAACCATGCGCAGCTCTTTTGCTTGTGTGTGCTCAGGTGTTGAGACACCGATGACCATGGTCCCGACTGGTTTCTCGAGCGGCTCGGGCCCGGCGGATCCGGTGACCGACACCACTACGTCTGCACCAAGCAACTCTCGCCCTCCCCGGGCCATCTGCTCTGCCGTCTCGAGGTCGACGATCGTCGAGACGTCACTGACGCCGAGCAGACGCTGTTTCAACTCGGGGTCGTAGGCGACGATCCCTCCGCGAGCCACTGCCGACGAGCCAGGAAGGGATGTGAGAGCCGCCGAGACGAGCCCACCTGTCATCGACTCGGCCGCGGCGATGGTGTAGTCGAGCTCGTTGAGCAAACGAAGAATGACCCTCTCGATGGTCTCTTCGTCGCTGCCAAACACCGCGGCACCCAACCGAGACCGAACCTCCGTCTCCATCGGCTCGATCAGCTTTGATGCCGAGGCGTGGTCATCGGCTTTGGCGGTGATTCGGATCTTGATCTCGCCACCTGACGCGAGAAACGCCATAGACGGGTTGGTCGAACTGCGATAGAGGTCATCCAACATGTCGGCAATGTCCGACTCCGAGCGACCCCAGGTACGGAGAAGTCTGCTAGCCAGGACGGCCGTTTCGCCTGACGCTACGGCGAGTCGCGGAATCACCTCCTCATGCAGCAAGTGCTCCATCTCGGCCGGGACACCGGGAACGCAGAAGATCAACGTGTCCTCGTGATCGATCATCAGCCCCGGCGCGGTACCTTTGGGGTTCGCCAGAAGCTCTGCACCGGCGGGGTGCTGGGCCTGTTGGAGGTTGGACTCGGGCATCTCCCGACCACGCTGCGCCCACCACTCCCTCAGGTGATCGGCGTACTCATCACTGAAGACCATCTCGAGACCCGTGGCAACGCAAACCGCCTCCCTGGTGAGGTCATCCTGGGTTGGGCCGATCCCCCCGGTGATGATCACCGCATCGGACCGCTTCATGGCAACTCTGATCGTGTCGGCGACGCGACTCTCGTTGTCCCCCACCACCTGTTGGAAATGAGCGTCGAAACCATGCTCTGCAAGCGCGGCGCCGATTGTGGATGCATTGGTGTTTGTGATCTGGCCAAGCAGCAACTCGGTGCCGACCGCGATGACCTCAACGATCACAGAACTGTGGCTTCCATATCCGGGCCGTAGACCCCGGTGTACTCGACCTTGAGCCACTCCCCCGGGTTGCCCCGGTCGACGCGGACAAGGCCATCGATTTCGGGAGCGTGCCGATAGGAACGGCCCACCGGCACCTCGTCCTCGACTTGATCGACGAGAATCTCATCGCTCCGGCCCAACCATGCTTCATTGTGTGCTGCGGTGGCCTCGTCCTGGATGCCGGAGAGATAGCGGAGTCGCTCGAGCGCCGCCTCCCTTGGGACCTGGTTGTCCATGGTGGCGGCAGGTGTGCCTGGTTCGGCCGAGTAGGGGAAGAACCCGGCCCAATCGAGCTGGACCGTCTCGAGGAAGTCGGCCAGTTCGTCGACGTGGGCATCAGTCTCCCCCGGAAAGCCCACAATGAAAGACGAGCGAAGCGCGGACGACGGCTCGAGGCCACGGATGCGGGACACCAGAGCTTGGTGCTTATCAGTGTTCCCCGGACGTTTCATTGCCCTGAGCAGCGGCTGGGAGACGTGTTGAAGGGAGAGGTCGAAGTAGGGAGTGACGATGGCGTTGGAAGTCATCTCGTCGAGCAGACGGTCGTTGATCTCCCTCGGATGCAGGTAGAGCAGGCGGAGACGGCGCAGCCCCTCGACATCGGAGAGGAAGGTGAGAAGATCGGGAAGCCCGCCAGGGGCATCGATGTCGCGTCCATATGCAGCGAGGTCCTGGGCAACCAACACGACCTCGCTCACCCCTGATTTCACAAGGCCAGAGAGCTCGTCTCTGATCTCGGTCGGGCGACGGGAGCGCTGCCTGCCCCGGATCAAGGGAATGGCACAGAACGTGCATGGCTTGTTGCAGCCCTCCGCCACCTTGAGATACGCATAGGGCAGGTCCGAAACGGGCCGGCCCGTAGCATGGAGGATGTCCATGACCGGGCGCCGCTTCATCTCCACGGGGTGCCAACGAGTCAGATCATCCAGAACTCCGACCAGTTCGCCGTAGCGGTCGATCCCCAGAACGGCGTCGACCTCTGGGAGAGCCGCGGACACCTCGGTGCCAAAACGTTGCGCCATGCAGCCGATGACCACGGACCGGGCGTCGTCGCGTTTGCGGTTCTCGAGGTCGAGGATGGTATCGACCGACTCGGCTCGGGCCTCCTCTATGAACGCGCACGTGTTGACCATGACCACATCGGCGGACTCGGGTGAATCGGCCCAGACGTAACCGGCTTCTGAAAGCATCGCCGTGACCTTCTCGGAGTCGACCTGATTCTTCGCGCAGCCCAGCGTGGTGAGCCAAAGGGAGGGAACTGTCATCGCTCTGAGCCTAAATGCCTGCGCAGGTCCTCAGGACCGGCTCGCCTCCACCACGGAGAAGAGTTCGGCTGAGTCGACTGCGTCGGCGAGGGCGTTCCAGGTCGATCCGCTCACCCCTCCATCGCCCTCGATCTCGGCGCATGCCAGATAGACGGCGTCGGCAAGGGGGTCGATGTTCTGGTCGGCCTCAAAAGCCAGAGCGATCGAGGTGCGCGCCAGCGGCACGTCTCGCCGGCCAAGGGCCCTGATCGCCTCCTCGGCGTGGGCCTGCGCTTTCTGCTCCACGACTAGATCTCGGAGAACAGATACCGGCGGAGCACGTCGAGTTTCTCCTCGCGGTGCCCGGGGTCCAGATACCAGAGCAGCGCCGCGACCGTGGATAGAAGAGGGTTGCCGTCCTGTGGCGTGAATGAGAAGCCCACCACTTCGTTGCCATTGCGGACCGCCAGCGTCTCCAGCGCCACGACAGCCTGGCTCATGATCCGGCCGTAATAACCGTGGTCGCGGCCAAACGAGAACACCTGATTGGCCGATTTCTTGTGGGTCACCGCGATCCGCGTATTGGCCATCAGACGCTCTCGAACCTCGTCCAGCGTGATGTCGTGCTCGAGGGTCAGAGAGAAGTGCAACGAGTGCATGTACTGCGAGTTCATCTTGATCGCCGACGAGAACACGTTCAGGTCGTAACCCAGGCTGAAGATGTCATGGGCGTCACGGGCGTGATGAGTGCCGAACCTCTCTTCGTTATGCGCGCCGACTGTCGGACTCGCCACAAACCCGCTGTCCTGGGATATGTCGTTGGCCCTCCGCATGCACATGAAGCGTCCGTCAACGAGGTGGTTGGTCCCGTCAGCGTCCATCCCCAAGGCCTTGATGAGCACCGAGATGTTGTGAGTGTTGCAACTCACGATCTGGAGAAACCTGTCGTCCTCTCGGACCAACGCATCGTCGTTTATACCTCGGGCGTACTTCTTGCCGAATCCGT
>QIDW01000387.1 GCA_003230435.1 Acidimicrobiia bacterium
CGGTCTCGAAAGGCTCGTCGAAGCCGGCTGACACCCATCGGCTTCGTACCTTCGGAAGCGCTCAACGACGTATATCGCGTCTCCCGACCAGGGTAGACTTGACAACCTTACGCCGTACGGGTATGTTTGCGGCCTGAACTTACAACGTACGGACGCTCCCCCGAACCCAACCAAGAGGATGAGCCCCATGAACCCACCCAACACGTCGCCGACTCGCTCGGCGGACGGCAACATCATCGAGGCGCGCGGCCTTGTCAAGAAGTACGGCGATGTAGTCGCCCTCGACGGCCTCGACCTCACAGTTCCCGAGGGCACGATTCTTGCGCTGCTCGGTCCCAACGGTGCGGGAAAGACCACTGCGGTATCCATCCTGACCACGCTCCTCGAACCGGACTCGGGAACCGCCACCGTGGCGGGCGCAGATGTCGTGGCGGCACCCGACGAGGTGAGAAGGAACATCGGCCTGTCCGGTCAATATGCAGCCGTTGACGAGCATCTCACCGGATTCGAGAACCTGGACCTGTTCGGACGGCTCTACCGGCTGGGAAGAAGGAAGTCGAGGGCAAGGGCACGCGACCTCCTCGAACGGTTCGATCTCACCGACGCTGCACACCGGCCGGTGAAGACCTATTCGGGCGGCATGCGTCGCCGACTCGACCTCGCAGGCGCTCTGGTGGCAGAAGCACTCGTTCTCTTCCTCGACGAGCCGACCACCGGCCTGGACCCGCGCAGTCGAACCGAACTTTGGGCGATGATCCGCGAGCTGGTGAAGGGCGGCACGACACTGCTTCTCACAACCCAGTACATGGAGGAGGCCGACCAGCTCGCCGATGACATCGTCGTCATCGATCACGGCCGGGAGATCGCCCACGGCACCGCCGACGAGCTCAAGACGATGGTCGGAGGTGAGAGGATCGTAATCTCGCTCCACCCGAACGCCAGCATGGAGGACGCACAACGGGTTCTCGGTCAATTCTCGGTGGGAGATCTCCACATCGAGGGCCGAACGGCGATTGCGCCAATCTCGGGCGGGGCCCAAACCCTCACGGAGGTACTCCGTGCCCTTGACTCCGAGAGCGTGGCGCTTCGAGACGTCGGCTTGCGCAGGCCGACGCTCGATGATGTGTTCCTCTCCCTCACAGGACATGTCACAGAGAGCGAGAACGAAGATACAGCCGCCGGTGAGCTCGAAACGGTCGGGGAGGTCCACTGATGGAGAACATCGCCTACGCATTCGCCGATGGAGTCGCCGTTGCGAAGCGGAACGTGATCAAGATCAGACGCGTGCCCGAGATCCTCGTCTCTGTGCTGATCTCACCGATCATGTTCGTGCTTCTGTTCGCCTACGTGTTTGGGAGCTCGATCGAGATCCCTGGCGGCTCATACCGGGAATTCCTCATCAGCGGTACCTTTGCCATGACGATCACGTTCGGTGCAACACTCACAGGCGCAGGGCTCGCCGATGACATGCAGAAGGGGATCATCGACCGATTCCGGTCCCTGCCCATGTCACGCTCGGCTGTGGTGTTCGGGAGAACGGCCAGTGACGTGATCTACAACCTCCTCTCGCTGGTCATCATGGCTCTCACAGGACTTCTCGTCGGTTGGCGAATCCACAACGGGTTCGTCAGCGCTCTGCTCGGCTTCGCGCTTCTCCTGTTGTTCGCGTATGCAATGTCGTGGATCATGGCCTACGTCGGATTGATGGTCCCAAGCGTCGAGGTGATCAACAACGTGTCGTTCATGGTGATCTTCCCCCTCACCTTCATCTCCAATGCGTTCGTTCCCGCGGAGAATCTTCCGACGCCGCTGCGGATATTCGCCGAATGGAACCCGGTATCGGCCGTGACACAGTCGTCACGAGAGTTCTTTGGCAACATCCCTTTCGGGACCCCGGAGCCGGCCGCGTGGCCGCTTCAGAATGCAGCGCTCTACACGATCATCTGGGTCGCGATCATCATTGCCATCTTCGCCCCACTTGCGGTGCGCAGGTACAAACGAGTAGGAGTTCGGGGCTGAGAGCCAAGACGGTCGCTTCGCCTCTCCCTACTCAGCGTTGTGCGGTCGAAGGGACCTGTCTCCACGGCACGACGAAGGCCAAGAGGAACCCGACGTTGAGCAAGGCGTTCACCGGAGCACCGGCTGCGAACGAGCCAAGGCTGTCGGCGACGAACCAGACCCAGACGCCGGCGAGGATCACCGTCCGGACGAGCTGGGGATCACGCGGGTAGGCCCTTGCGATCAGGACGAGCAGCGTGGTGCCGAACCCGATCATCACTCCCCCGAGAACCGCGGACAAGAGTCGAGACTCCGGTGTGAGGCTCTGACCCCCGTCGATCGGCCACAAGACGAGATCGGCGAGGAAGAGTGTCGGTGCCGAGGTCGCCGGCATCGATGCAAGAGCGATTGCGCCCCCGAAGCCGATGAATAGCCATGCACCGAGGTTCTTCCACGGTCCTGCTTTGACAGTTTCCATTCGAACTCCTTGTCGATTCATCCCCAGTGTCTCGGTTCTGGGGCGATCAGCAATTACCTGACAGGTAAGTGTCGGAGGCAGGGCGCTCACGTATAGTCGCCTCATCAAAGGAGACTGCCCATGGAGACGACGTTCGGTCCAGCGCTCAGGGAGTGGCGCAATCGCAGAAGGGTCAGCCAGCTGGACCTCGGTTCCCAGGCAGGAGTCTCGGCGAGACACATCTCCTTTCTCGAAACCGGGAGATCGAAGCCGAGCAGGGAGATGGTGCACCACCTGAGTGAGTACCTCGAGGTTCCGCTGTCTGAACGCAATGCCCTTCTCAACGCTGCCGGCTTCGCGGCGGCCTACCGAACCAGGGACCTCAGCGACGACGAGATGGCACAGGTCCGTGCCGCGATCGATTGGACCCTGGAACGCCACGATCCGTTCCCCGCTCTCGCACTCGACAGGCACTGGACCGTCGTTCGAGCCAACAGCTCCGCCGAAATCATGATCGGCGCAATCGGATTGAGCGAAGGCGAGAGCATGCTGAGCGCCATTACTGATACGAAGCGCATGGAAGCCGCGATCGTGAACTGGGAAGAGGTCGCCCAGTACCTGATAGTGAGACTCCGTACCGAGAGCGCGTTCGTTGGTGGGGATCCTCTCCTCGAATCGACTGCCGATCGGATGATCGAGGAGCAGCGAACTCGCTGGCCCGAACGCTCCGGCTTCCTCCAGGCCGTGGTTCCGATTCAGTTCAAGGCCCAGAACATGGTCCTATCACTCTTCAGCACGATCGCCCAATTCGGCACTGCAGAGGACATCGCCCTGGCAGATCTCCGCATCGAGATGTACTTCCCTGCCGACGAAGAAACACGACAGGTCCTCATGGGCTTGGCAAACGCGTAGTCGCGATCGACTCGCTGCGCTCCTGTGGATCATCGGGGAAGGGAAGACCGGTCAAGCCGGGTAGATCGGGAAACGGGACACCAACGCTTTGACGGCGTCCCGGATCCGGGTGGTGACCGGTTCGGCAGTGCCGGATCCCATCGCTTCGAGCACGTCGGCAATCCAGTGACCGATCTGGGTGAACTCGTCGACCCCCAACCCGCGCGCGGTGCCTGCCGATGATCCGAAACGCAAACCGGACGTGACCCTGGGTGATTCCGGATCGTCGGGAACCCCATTCTTGTTGGCTGTGAGGCCGGCGCTCTCCAACATGTCCGAAGCAGCAGCGCCCGTCAGGCCAAGTGGACGCAGATCGACCAACAGCAACGGGGTGTCGGTCCCGCCCGTCAGCACCGTGACTTCACGCTCGACCAGGGTCGCCGCGAGAGCCCTTGCGTTGTCGAGTACGCCCTGTGCATATGTCTTGAACTCGGGTTTCATGGCCTCGCGGAACGCCACCGCCTTGGCTGCGACCGCGTTGAGGATCACAGATCCCTGCACACCGGGGAACACCGCCGAGTTCAACTTGCGAGAGAGATCGGCTCGGTGTGACAGGATGAATCCGCCCCGCACACCGCGGAGGTTCTTGTACGTGGTTGCCGTGACGACATCGGCAACGGGAATCGGGTCCGGATGCAACCCGGCGGCCACCAGGCCTGCCCAGTGCGCCATATCGACCAGCAGGATCGCCCCGACCTCGTCCGCTACCGCGCGGAAACGTTCCAAGTCGATGGCACGGGGGTAGGCAGAGCCTCCCGCGATGATGAGCTTGGGTGACCGTGCGCGGGCAGTCTCGGCCATGGCGTCGTAGTCCAAGAACCCATCAGCTCCGACGCCGTACTGGGCGATGTCGAACCACTTCCCAGAGATGTTTGGCCCCGCACCGTGGCTGAGATGACCACCCGCCGACAGGTCCATCGAAAGGACGGTGTCGCCCGGGGTGAGAAAAGCAAGGAACACGGCGAGGTTCGCCTGTGAACCCGAATGCGGTTGAACGTTGGCATAGCCGGCACCGAAGAGCTGCATCGCCCGCTCGATGGCGAGTGACTCGATCCGATCTGCGTTCTCTGCACCGCCGTAGTACCGACCTCCCGGATACCCCTCGACGGTCTTGTTGACCATCGGTGAGCCGATCGCCTCCAGGGTCGCCAGGCTGACCAGGTTCTCCGACGCGATCAGCTCAACGCCGTCTCTCTGGCGAGCAGTCTCAGCCTCCAAGGCCGCATAGATTTCAGGATCGACATCGGCGAGCCCCCCGGTGAAATGCTTCATGCAGATCTGCCCTCATCCCTCGCTGTCATCCACGCCCACGGCACAAGGGCAAGAACCCGCGCCGGTACCTCGCAGCCGATCGTAACAGCAGCATCAACACCCGCCAGCACGTCCACCAAGGCATGGAGGCCGAACCGGCTTGCGTGTTCAAGAACCTGATCGGCCGGACGGCTTCCACCGGCGCAGGCAGGCAGGCAGGCAGGCAGGCAGGCAGTTCCATAGGAACATTGAAACACTTCGGCAAGTCTGTCTGCCGGTGTCATCTCTCGGAGCGTCCGACGAGGCCTCTTCGCACCATGAACTCGACGGCCGCGTTCATGTTGACAGGCTCGAGACGTGTGTCGTCGTGGTTCGAAGCCCACACACGAAAGAGTTCGTCGACGAAGCCCTGACCAACTCTCTGAATGCCCGCGAAATCGACAACGACCGTCTTGAACTGGTCAAGCCCAACCGCGAGGCGTCGCGCTTCGGACCGTGAGACGAACGTCTCGCCGTGTAGAAAGAGCTTGACGATGGCCCGCGATCTATCGAACTCGAACTCGGATGAGTATCCATCAAAGACCGACTCGAGGGTCCGTGTACTCCCCACATCATGGACCATACCGATCACGGTACCGACTCCAATGTCCGAAACACCGACCACTACGTCACCCACCATGTTGTCAATCACCCACTCGATACCATTCGCGGACAACGTGAACCGATCGACCGCCTTCGAGGTGAAGAAGATGCCTTCTCCGGTGTGGCGCTCAGGGTCCGTTGTCA
>QIDW01000429.1 GCA_003230435.1 Acidimicrobiia bacterium
CGGGACTTCATCGTCCCGAGAGGTACGCCCAACGTCTGGGCGGCGTCCGGGAGTGACATACCTTCGATGTCGGAGAGGACGATGGCGCTCCTGAATTCCGGCGGGAGCGAGGCAAGAGCCTCCTGAAGCTCTGGTCGGATGGCGGCAGCTTCGACGGCTTCGTGCGCGGTGTGATCGGCGGGGTCGAGATGCTCCGGCATTGGCTCGGAGCGGCGTCGTTTCTGCTTTCTCAGCTGGTCATAACAAGTGTTGACGGCGATGCGATATACCCAGGTGCCGAAGGTGGATTTGCCTTCGAACTGGTGTGCCTTGCGAAACGCGGTGAGGAAGGTCTCCTGGGTGGCGTCTAGAGCCTTTTCCCTGTCTCCCATGATGCGGAGACACACGGAGAAAACCCGATCCTCATGCGCTTTCATGACCTCTGTGAAGGCCTCGTGATCCCCGTCGGCAACACGCGCCAGGAGTACGGCGTCCTGGGCTGCTGTGGTCACGGCAGGAATCGTACTTCTGATATCGACGCGTAGTACGTCCCATCGGCTTGACGGGGCAAGTCGGTGAGCCACACCATCCAGAAGCCACTTTCACGTGGAGGAAGGTCGAAGAACATCGCTCCGGGAGGAGCCTGAGCACCTGCTATCCGTGCCCACTCATCGAGTTGTGGGTAGAAGGCATCGGACCAGTAGATCTCGAATCGAGTCCCGACGCTAAGTCCGATCAGTTGTATTCGGGCGGGTGTTCCTCTCATGGTGAAGGTCACCCCCACACCGGGCTTGATCCCTGCAAGAGGGTCCTGATAGCGCTCGGTCTGCCAGGAAGTCGTGATGTCACCGTCCACCAGATTGGTCACCGAGTCGTCGTTCTCACCACCGCCCCCAAAAGGGTCAAAAGTGGCGGCGTTCATGATGGCTACCTCACCGACGGGTGCTGTGGTCGATGGGGGCGGCTCGGTTGCCGTTACCGACGGCGTTGTAGTCGTGACCGGGGTTGGGAGGATGGGCTCACCTCCGCCGCCAACGACCCGTCCGAGGGCCACCAGGCCGATGGCCACGATCACCAGGACGATCGCCGAGATGACGAGACGTCGCGAGGCAACCCGCGGCTCGGCAACCGGCGAGCGGGGAGTGGGGGCGGCCCTCAGAGCTTTCTCGAACTCCGAGGCCGCGAGGTCGCCCGACTGACCCGAGCGAAGGATGCGATCGATGCTCCTGGAGAGACCGTCGATTCGCTCAGATGGTGGTGGACCACCCGGCGGCGACCCGGTGAGGGCCGACTCGAGCGCCGCGGCGAGGCTTCTCACATCGCCGCCGGTATCGGTGCGAGGCTCTCTTCCAAACGCGCCGAGCTTCGCCGCGTGCCCTGCCGAATAGGAAATGGCGGAGAGATCGACAGCCCCATGTGTCGCGTCGATCTCATGGAGTGCGGCCAGTGCGCCCGCAAGACCGGCGGCGTTGGGCAAGAAGTCAGGTAGCTCGATTGGATGCGACGCGTCGACCCGATCGGCCACCGTGGAGCCCCCGGTCCATTCAGAGACCGAGTAGGCGCCACCATCCACCTCGGCTACGGCGAAAACTCGTGCGAGATGTGGGTGGGCGACCTTGGCGGCGTTACCAACCTGGTCAACGAACTGTTTTCGCCTCTTCGACGTCGTTTCAGGCCCGAGGCTTCGCACGAGCACTGGTCGATCCAGGGAGGTGTCTGTTGCCAGCCACTCCTCGATATCGCCATCGCGGCCTAGACGCATTTCAAGCTTGAACCTGTCGGGTATGGCAGCCGGCATTGCTGCTAGACCTCGTATCGGAGGATTCGAAGCGTGGCGCCGGTGAGGACGAACCCCTCTTTCGAGTACAACCGTCGGGCGTGGACATTCTCCTCGCGGATATTGAGAACCATTGTCTGTGCCGCCGTTCTTCGCGCCCACGCAAGGGCTGCCCTCACGAGATCAGAACCGATGTTTTTGCCGCTGTGCTCGGGATGAACAGCGATTCGCTGCAAGTAGGAGACGTTCCACTGAGCACCCACGATTGCGTACCCGACGGTCTCGGTGTCGCCAACGGTTAGGACCACCGACCGTGTGGTCGAAGCCATGGCCTCCATCAATCCGGCGAGGCTCATTCGCCAGAATCCCTGGAAGGCGAGGCGATCGATTTCCATGATTGCGTGCCAGTTGGGCGTCTTGGATTCGACGACTGGCGTGGTCGGACCCGACCTGTTCGATGTCACGGAGCGCTCCATCACATCGAGGTGAAAGGTTTCTTCATACCCGCACCTCTTCCAGATCCGAGTCGATGACGGGTACAAAGCGGGCGAATACACGGAGGCTTGACTCAGATCCACCATGTCCTCTGATGCAGCCGCGAGAAAATCATGACTTCCCCGGGCGAGTCTGAGAAAGGCATCGGATGTCTCGTCGTTCCATGGCCTGGCATTGGCTCGAGCCCACCCCCGGGAAAGTGTGACGGGTGCTGGCCAACCACCTTCAATACGGAGCCGTGGTGACATGTGTGGGAGAGTACGACCATGCAGGTTGTTGTTGCGAGCCACCCGTCATCGTTGGAGCACGACACAGGCCGCAATCATCCAGAGCACCCCGATCGAGTTCTGGCGGTTCGTCGAGGGGTTGATGGATGCGGTCTCGACATCGTCGACATTGAGTCTCCGGAAATCCAGCGGAGCCAGCTCGCCCTCGTCCACGACGCCTCCTACATCGAGATGATCGAGATGTTCTGCTCGCTGAGTGGAGGAGCCCTCGATATGGACACCGTCGTGTCCGAGCAATCGTGGCAGGCCGCCCTGACCGCGGCTGGGGGTGTATGGGCGCTCGTCGAGGAGTTGAGGGTACGGTCCGATGCGACCGGCTTCGCGATCTCGAGACCGCCAGGCCACCACGCTCTTCGCGACCGGGCCATGGGGTTCTGTCTGTTCAACAACATCGCCGTATCAGCGGCCTTGCTGCGTTCATATGGGGAAAAGGTGGCCATTCTCGACTGGGACGCCCACCACGGAAACGGAACCCAATCGATGCTCGGTGACGACCCTGGAGTGTTGTACGTGTCGATCCACCAGGATCCGTTCTACCCGTTTGATGGCCATATCCAGGACATCGATGCAGGTGAAGCAAAGGGCACCACCGTCAACATCCCGGTGCCGGCGGGTACCGCGGGCGATGTCTATCGCCGGGCGTGGGGGGAGCTTGTGATTCCCGTGGTGAAGCAGTTCGAACCCGACTGGGTGCTCATCAGCGCCGGATTCGATGGCCACGCCGATGACTCGCTGGCGGAGCTTCAGCTCAAGTCGGACGACTTCGGCTGGCTGGCGGCGACTGTGGCCGGAGTCCATCCGGTGAACCGGGTGGTGGCCACTCTGGAGGGTGGTTACGACCTGGAGGCGCTCCAGCAGTCCACGATTTCAACTCTCATGGGTCTGGCAGGCATTGCTCCTATATCCGATGAGACAGGAGTCTCGCCTGCAGCCGCCGGGCCCGCCGTGGATAAAGCGGCACGAGAAATCGCACGTCACTGGAAGGTGTGACCCGAACCTCAGATTCCTGGCTATTTGTGCGACACACCACGTGCAACGCGTACCTCACTGACGGGTTTGAAGGTCCCTTTTCATCCTCAACCTCGTGGTGAATCCGCCGATAACCAACTGGGACTTACACGGGAAACTATGGAAAACAACATTGATGATCTCCTCGGCCGAGCCGTCGGTGTCGGAGCATCCGACGTCCATCTCAAAGTTGGGTCAGCGCCCATCGTGCGAATAGATGGCGAACTGCGGAGGCTGGACGGCATGGAGCCACTACGTCCATCCGATACTCAGGCCTATGCCGAGGGCATATTCACTCCGAAAGCCGCCGATGACTTCAAAGCTGTCGGTACGGCCGATTTTGCATATGGCAAGCATGAGCTAGGACGATTCCGCGTGACGGCGTTCAGACAGCGTGGCTCGGTCTCAATGGTTCTGCGGAGTGTTGTGCCCGGGTCCAAGACCATCGCCGAACTGGGGTTGCCCCGAATCGTCGAGAAAATCGCCGCAGCCAAATCCGGGCTCGTTCTCGTGACCGGTCGATCCGGATCAGGCAAGACCACAACCATTTCTTCGATGGTCGACTGGATCAACTCCAATCGGGGAGCGGCCATTCTCACAGTCGAGGATCCAATCGAAGTCCTGCACCCTGACAAGCGCTCTGTCGTCGTCCAGCGCGAAGTCGGGGTCGACACGCCCAACATGGCAGAGGCTGTCCGGGGGGCCATGCGTCACGACACAGATGTGATCATGGTGTCCGAGCTATCCGATCCCGAAACGGCCCGGGTAGCCATCGACGCCGCCGAGACCGGGCATCTGGTCATCTCTTCGATGCGCACCACCGACCCGGCCGAGACTGTCAGTCGGTTGGTGTCGATGTTTCCTGACTCACAAAAGGCCGTGATCCGGAGCCAACTTGCCGGTCAGTTACAGGCGATCATCAGCCAGCTTCTGATTGAGACATCGGACTCTGGCGTGACCCTTGCCTGTGAGGTCCTCACGAACAACGAAAGATCACAGGAGTGGATCATGGGTGGCGAGGAGGCGTCCTTCCTTGTCGAAGTGATCAAGGAGAGCGGTTTTCATGGGATGCAGACCTTCGATCAAGCGCTGCTCAAGCATGTTGTCGACCGGACGGTTGAGATCGACTCTGCGTTACCTCACGCACGCAACTCCCACGAGATGAAGGCAAAGGCCCAGGCCGCCGGTATCTCGGTCTGACCCAAAACCAATCGTTCTCAGACAGGCCCGGCACCGATAACCTGCCAGACCGTGATCCCCAAGCGGCTCGAATTCCTCACATCCGCGGACCTCCCACCCGCACAGCTCAATGAGATCTTCAATAAGGCCGGTGAGGAGCTTTACCTGGTGGGCGGATCGGTAAGGGACGCGTTTCTCGAACGCCCCCTGGAGGACTTCGATTTCGCGACAAGTGCCCGCCCCGAAGTGGTAGCCAAGCTATTGGAGGGATGGGCTACCACTGTCTACAAGGTGGGGGAGGCGTTCGGGACCATTGCAGCCCGGAAGGATGGCCACACGGTTGAGATAACGACCTTCAGGAGCGAGGTATACCGCGACGACTCACGCAAACCCGTCGTTACCTATTCCGACAACATCGAGACCGATCTGAGCCGCAGAGACTTCACGGTCAACGCAGTAGCCCTTTCGATGACCGAACTCGAGCCCATCGACCCGTATGGAGGTCTTCGCGATCTGGCGGCCATGTTGCTGAAGACACCTCTCGATCCTGAGGTCTCCTTCGGGGACGACCCGTTGAGGATGCTCCGCCTTTTTCGGTTTCAGGCCATGCTTGATTTCGCGCCCGAAGAATCGGCCGTGGCTGCCGTGCGTAAGATGGCGAAGCGAATCATCTCGGCCGAGAGGATCAGGGACGAGCTATCGAAGCTGTTGCTGGCTCCAGCGCCCGGTAAGGCGCTACACATGGTTGTGGCCACCGGTCTTGCGGATCATTTTCTTCCTGAGTTACCCCTGCTCGCCATGGAGCAGGATCCGATGCACAAACACAAAGACGTTCTTGCCCACACCTTTGCTGTCGTCGACAAGGCATCGCCTGATCTCGTACTTCGGTTGGCCGCTCTCCTGCACGATGTGGGCAAACCCGATACCCGCGAGTACGGACCTCGCGGCGTGACTTTCCATCATCATGAGGTGGTCGGTGCGCGATTGACCCGACGCCGTCTCAAGGCGCTCCGCTATCCGAAGGATGTCGTCGACGATGTCAGCCAACTTGTCTTCCTTCACCTGAGACCGCATACCCTCAAACTGGGCTGGACCGATTCGGCGGTCCGGCGTTATGTGCGGGACGCCGGTGATCTTCTCGACAGACTCAACGAGCTGGTGCGATGTGATGTCACCACGGCCAATCTGCGTCGGGAAACGGCGATTCAGTCACGTATCGACGAGTTGGAGGAGAGGATCCTCGATCTGTCTGCACGCGAGGAATTGGCAAAAATGCGGCCGCCGCTCGACGGCAATCAGATAATGACCTACTTGAGTATCGAACCCGGTCCTCAGGTTGGCGTGATCATGGACATTTTGCTCGAGAAGCGCATCGATGACGGCCCCTACTCAGCAGAGGAGGCGTATCGGATCGTCAGAGAGTGGGCCATCGGCAACGGCGTCCCCGACCCCGGTGTTGCGACTCCCTAGGTCCGATGATTCTGGTAGTCATCCCGGCAGTTGTTTTGGCAGCGGTGTCCCTCGCAGCATTCGCCGGGCGATGGGTCTGGTGGCTGGACATCCTCGCCAACTTCCGGGCGCAATACGTGGTGGGCTTGATCATCCTGGGCCTGATTGTGCTGATGTCCAAGTGGCGCCGGATTGGTTATGGAGTTCTGACCGTCGCCGCGATCAATCTGGTGTTTGTTCTTCCTCTCTATGCAGGGTCACCCGGTCAGGCCGTCCCCGACTTGCCCTCGCTGCGTGTGATGTCGTTCAACCTTCTTTCGACGAACCAGAACTACTCGGAGGTGATCGAGTACATCAGGGCGGTCGACCCCGATCTTGTGTTGTTATACGAGGCCAGCCGTCCCTGGGAGGTCGCGGTCGAATCAGCGGGCCTGGATTACGAGGTGATCCGTCCGCGCTCTGACAACCTCATCTTCGGAACTCTGGTGATGGTTCGAGGTGAGGAGGTGGAGGCGATCTCCTATGGGTTCGCAGAATCTCAGCCTCGTGCGGTTTCAATCAAGTACCGCCCGACCGGCTGGCCCGAGGGAATCAATGTCCTTTCGACTCACCCTCTGGCACC
>QIDW01000084.1 GCA_003230435.1 Acidimicrobiia bacterium
CCGGTCTGGCCGTATGGCAGAACGGTGTTGGTTTCGCCTCCTTCGTTCCGGCCCATTTCTGGAAACCATTTGTCGAAGAGGCCCGCGCTGCAGCTGCAGAGTTGGCTGCGACCATTACGGATGAGGATGCCATTGCAGGGATCGTCGAAGCGTCGCTGGCGGATGAAGATCCTGAGAACGACATTGCCGAGGAGGATGTCACCCAGGAAGACATCGATGCCTACATCGCCGACTCCGTTGCCAACGAGGGCCTGACGGTTCTCTACGCGGTCGCGGCACCGAAGGAGCCATCGGTTGGCTCACAGATCTTCGACCAGTGGGAGACGGGTGCTTTCGCGGCCACCGTATCCAACCCGACTTACTTCGAGAACGGAACAGAGAACACTCTCTACTCGGATGGTTCCTTCCGGATCGCCAACAGCGGTCGCGGCGAAGATGCTGTCTATGGTGGAGAGGGTGGCGGTGACACGGTCGCTCAGTATGTCGAAGGGCCGTTCGTCTCGGAGATTCTCTGGGTCGAGCATGGCACCAAGGACGCGGCATATGAGAAGCTTGCTGCCGGTGAGATCGACTACGTATACGACCCGACTGGGATAACCAGCGGTCTTCGCAACGAGTTGGCCACCAACCCGGACCTCAACTTCTCGGTCAACCAGACTGAGGGCTTCCGTTACATGGCATTCAACCTGCGCAAGGCACCGATGTCAGACTTGGCGTTCCGTCAGGCGGTAGCCACCGTGATCAACAAGGAACTGGTCGCTGAAACCGTCCTTGCCGGTGCCGTGTTCCCCGGTTACACCGTCATCCACCCGAGCCTGACCACGTTCTACAACCCGGACGTGCCAAGAGCCGGATGGGCTGATGGGGCTCCGATGAGTGAGGCCGACCGTTTCCTGACGGCCGTCCAGATCCTCACGGACGCCGGTTACACCTGGGAGTCAGAGCCGATCATCGATCCGGAGAACCCCGATCCGGTCGGTACCCCCGGTGTTGGTCTGACTATGCCAAACGGGACCAGGGTTCCGGAACTTCAGATCATGGCCCCCGGCCCTGGTTATGACCCGTTCCGCGCAACCTTCTCCATCTGGGTCGAGCAGTGGCTGAACGATCTCGGCGTGCCGGCAGTAGCCGACCCGACCGACTTCAACGCCATTGTCAGCGCGGTGTTCCCACCGCAGACAGAGGAGACCGCGCAGTCTTGGGACATGTACATGCTCGGCTGGGGTGGTGGCGACGTGTCACTGCCTGGTAGCGGACTGGTGGAGTTCTTCGACTCACGGAATGATGCCGTCACTGGTGGTGGCTTCAACACACCCGGTTACAACAGCGAAGCCTTTGATGCCGTTTCCGAGGCCTTTGAGGCGGCGACCGACATTGAGACGGCTGCCGAACTGACCAAGGATATGGAGCAGATCATCGCTGAGGATCTCCCATACGTGGTGTTGTTCCGCACGCCGATCATCGAGGCCTACAGGTCGGGTGTTCAGTTCCCGACCCAGGTCAACATGGGCGGCCACTCGCTCCAGAATGGATGGCCAAGTTCGGTGGTGGTGAGCGAATAGCCGCAGCCAGCACTTAGCTGAATTGAGAGGAGGGAGGGCCGTAAGGCCCTCCCTCCTCCTTCGACCCAGCTGTTTCGGGCGTAGTCGGCGGAACGGCGGTAGCGTGTGTCGGCGGCCCGTCTCGCAGGTACCTGGCTGCATTGTTCTGGAGGTCATGGAGTGATGTTTTGCTGAAGTTCATCGGAAAACGTCTCATCCAGATGACTTTCCTGTTCTTCCTGTTTCTCAGCCTTGTCTTCTTCCTGCTTCAGGCACAGCCGGGGGATATCACCGCACAGTTCCTCGATCCCACCATCCCTGCGGAAAATCGCGCCATCATCGCTGAGCGTCTGGGTCTCGATGGCAGTGTCTGGACACAGTGGTGGAACTACGTCACCAATTTCATCACCGGCAATCTCGGTGTCAGCTTCCAGCAGTATCCCCGCTCGGTGATCGACGTCATCGCGGAGCGAATTCCACGGACACTCTTCCTGTTCACTTTCGCCACGCTGTTCGCCTACGTTCTGGGTTTCAGCCTCGGCAAGCGTCTCGCCTGGAGACGTGGCGGATTCTCCGAGCACAGTGTCACCATCAGCGGTGTCTTGCTCTACACGGTGTTCTACCCATGGTTCGCCATCATCATGATTCTGATCTTCTCCTCTGGTCTTGGTTGGTTCCCCATCAACGGTTTTCTGACCCCGGAGCTCTGGAGGAACGCGCCCTTCACGGGGAATGAGGTCTTCAATCAATTGCTGCTCTCCCTCGGGATCGCAGCCGTGATTTTCTCCGGAACCATGTGGTTTGCCAGACGCCAGGACGAGCGGTCGACAGCACGTTTGGTGCGATGGGTCGGATACGGCTCTGCTTTGGGCCTCTTCGTCCTCTTCTGGCTTACAAAGGCGGAGATGCGTCCCTTCGCCCTGAACATAGTCCACCACGCAATCCTCCCGATAGTCACCCTGTCTCTGATTGCGTTTGCCGGCACGATGCTTCTCACCCGTGGGGCGATGCTGGAGACCCTCAAGGAGGATTACATTCTCACTGCCCAGGCAAAAGGTGTTCCCGAGAAGGACATCCGGGACAAACACGCCGCCCGCAACGCTTTGCTTCCGGTTGTGACCTCATTCGTGCTCGGGTTGGCCTTCATCATCGGCGGCGGCGTTGTCACCGAGACTGTGTTCTCCTGGCCCGGGATGGGTTCGCTTCTACTCACTGCCACAGTCGCTGAAGACGTGCCGGTGGCGACCGGCGCCCTTGCTTTCATCGGAATCCTCGCCCTGTTGGCCCACCTCCTAGTTGATATCCTCTACGCGGTGCTCGACCCACGGATCAGGATCCAGGACGCGAGTTAGGAGCGCAAATAACCATGGTCATCAAAGAGCCAGACTCGGTAGACGTCCTCTCTCCTGAGGACCCGGATGCCCTGGTTCATGCCGAAGAGGAGCTTGGCGAGTCGTTGTGGAAGGTCCGTCTCAGGCTCGCGTGGAAGGCATTCAAGAAGAACTGGGCGCTCTTCATGGAGAACAAGATCGGGCTTCTCGGTCTCGTCATCATCGTTCTGTTCGGTCTCTTGGCCCTCGCCTACCCCGTGCTCCGCGCGGTAGGTCCCTGGCAGGATGACGGCATCTACGACCCGGTCATCGGATACGACGCTCCGGTTCAAGAATTTCAGATCGTGGCCACTGAAGCCGAAGTCACCGATCCCACAACGCAGAAGGACGCAAACACCGCCCAGCTTTGGTGTTTTGGTGCTGTTCCGGGTGACGTTTGTGAGATTCCACTGCAACCGGCCCCGCCGTCCCAAGGACACATCCTTGGCACCGACCCGCTAGGTCGTGATGTAGCCACCCAGCTTTCGTTCAGCACCCGGTCGGCCTTCATGCTCGGCCTCATCGCCGCGGTGGTCACTGTAGGAGTGGCGACCGTGGTCGGATCGATCTCCGCCTTCTACGGAGGCTGGGTGGACAACTCTCTCATGCGGCTCGCCGACCTTGTGCTGCTTCTTCCGCTCATTCCCATCCTGATCGTCTTATCGGGTTTGTGGGCGATCAACCTGCCGTTGTTGGGTGTGCTGATAGGAATCCTGTCTGGTTTTGGTGGAACCGCGATCGTGCTCAAATCCCAGGCCCTTTCGATCAAGGTGAAGCCATTCATCGACGCTGCCAGAGTCTCAGGCGGATCCAACACCCATCTCATTCTCAAACACATCATTCCCAACGTCTTGCCACTCAGCTTCCTGTTCATGATGTTCACTGTTACCGAGGCCGTTTCGCTGGAGGCGACGCTTTCTTTCTTCGGTCTGCTCAATGTGGACATGAGCTGGGGAATCATGCTCAACACCGCACAAAGCCAGGGTTATCTGCGCACGGGATTCGAGTTCTGGTGGCTGCTGATACCCGCCGGCCTGGCTGTCACGCTGCTTGCCGCGGGGTTCTTCTTCGTAGGCAGGGCGATGGACGAAGTCATCAACCCCAGGCTCAGAGCTCGATGACGGGCACTCAAATGCGACCAGCCGAGCGCAACCTCGGCTCTGGAGACACGCACCCGCAAGCCCCCATCCTCGAGGTGAAGAACCTCGTGTTGAACTACGAGGTCAAGGAGGGGATGGTCTCCGCGGTGGAAGATGTTTCCTTCGCACTTCCGAAAGGACGCTCACTTGGTCTGGTGGGGGAGTCGGGTTGCGGCAAGACCTCGGTTGCGCTGACCCTCATGCGGCTCACGGCTAACAACGCCAGGGTTCTTGGCGGCGAGGTCATCCTGGACGGTGTCAATCTTCTCGAGCTCGACAAGGAGCAGATGAGGCTGCGCCGATGGGCTGATATCTCGATGGTTTTCCAGGGAGCCATGAACTCGTGGAACCCGGTGTACACCGTCGGTGTGCAGATTCGAGAGGCGATGGATATCCATTGGGATCCCAAGCCGTCCGCCTCCGAGGCCAGGGCAAAAACCGAAGAGCTGTTCAATCTCGTCGGCATCGACCCGGAGATGATCGACCGCTATCCCCATGAGTTCTCCGGGGGGATGAAACAGCGCGCCGTAATCGCCATGGCTCTCTCCTGTGACCCCAAGGTCATCATCGCCGACGAGCCGACCACTGCGCTGGATGTGATCGTGCAGGAGCAGATCCTCGAAGAGCTGAAGAAGATCCAGCGCGACCTGGGCATGAGCATCGTCTACATCTCCCATGACATCGCCGTCATCGCCGAGATCACCGACCTCATGGGTGTCATGTACGCAGGCAAACTGGTTGAGTTCGGCCCGACCGCCGACATCTTTGCCCGGCCGCGTCATCCCTACACCTGGCTGATCCTTTCTTCGACTCCCTCGATAACCGGTCCACGCCGGCAGTTGGCGCCACTCGAGGGCGAACCGCCCAATCTCCTGGATCCGCCGACAGGATGCCGGTTCCATCCGAGGTGCCCCTTTGTCATCGAAATCTGTCGCACGGACGAGCCGACACTCACCGAGATTGAACCGGGGCACACGATCGCTTGTTGGAACTACACCCAGGTGCCCGTGACCCTTTCAAGGGGCGACGAATGACGAGCCAGATCGGGAAGACACGTGTCAAGGTCGAAGATCTTCGGAAGCTGTTTCCGATCTCGAAGGGCCTCTTTCGCAAGTCGACTGACTTTGTCTACGCGGTCGACGGTGTCAGTTTCGAGATAAGGGCCGGCGAGAGCCTCGGTCTTGTTGGTGAGTCCGGGTGCGGAAAGACCACAACAGGGCGGATACTCGTCAAGCTCGAGGAAGCCAGCGGTGGAGAGGTTCTGATCCGCGACCGTGGGACCGACGAGATGACCCATGTCGAGGACGTCAAAGATCGGAAGGAGTTCCGAAGGAACGTCCAGATGATTTTCCAGGATCCGTACGAGTCGATGAACCCGAGGAGGACGGTATTCGACATCGTCGCCGAGCCGTTGTTTGTTCAGGGGATGGGTACTACGGGGGAACGTGAGCAACGTGTCGTCGATCTTCTTCGTCTTGTGGGTCTGACCCCTCCCGAGCCCTTCCTGTTCCGCTACCCGCATGAACTGTCGGGTGGCCAGCGTCAGCGAGTCGCCATCGCCCGGGCGCTCGTGATGGAACCATCATTCGTGGTCGCCGACGAGCCCACATCCATGCTCGATGTGAGTATCCGCATCTCGATCATGCGGCTGATGCTGGAACTCGCCGAGAAGCTTGGCGTGACATACCTGTACATCACTCATGACCTGGCGGTTGCCCGATACATGTGCGACAGGATCGCGGTGATGTATTTGGGCAAGATCGTTGAGATGGGCCCCACCGAGGAGGTACTCGGCTCTCCGATGCATCCCTACACGAGGGCTCTTCTGTCGGCGGTTCCCGTGCCCGACCCGTCATACCACCGACCAAAGGTCGAGATCGAGGGTGGTGTTTCCAGAGCCATCAACCCTGCCGCGGAGTGCCGTTTTCTGGCACGCTGCCCATTCGCGGTAGATAAATGCAGGACCGACCCCCATCCGGATCTGTATGACCGCGGGACCGATCATCTGGTCGCCTGCCATCTTGTTGCCGTGGATGGTTCGTGGACGGGTCGCGAGCGCGCGGTGCTCGAACTCCGCGCCTGATCGGTCAGGTAGCTCTCGAGGGAGAAATACTCGCCGAATCCTTGGATATGGGTCCCGCGAGGCGTTTCATCTCCTGCGATGGAGATTTCGCGACGTCTCAGCCTCGTCCTGATCGTCCTTTCTCTGGTTCTGGCGGCCTGTACCCAAGGGCAGGCCGATCTGACAACCACTTCTGCAACGTCGACTGCGCCGGTCACAACGACTGCCGCCCCTCCCGTTACGGCAACCACAGAGGAGGCGCCCTGCCCCGATGCTTTTTGTGTCGTCTATCACATCCGACCGGAAGCGATTTGGTCTGATGGCACACCGGTGACAGCGAGCGACTTCGTCTACACCCAAGAAGTCCTGGTCGATCCGCTTAGTGGGGCGGCGGTGGCGGACGGATATGATCTGATCACCGGATCGGAGATCATCGACGAGAAAACGGTCCTGTTTGCCTTCTCCGAGGTCTATGGACCGTGGCAGACACTATTCGAGGTCGTCCTCCCGAGACACGTTCTGACGGGCGCTGACTCCGGGATTCCCTTTGGGCGGGCACTGACCACGACGTCCGGGCCCTTTGTCCTCCAGGAGGTGATCGAAGATGATCGCATCATTCTCAGTCGCAATCCGCGCTACTGGCCGGTAAACGATCCGTTGTCTGGAGCGCCGCTCGGAGACGTCGACGAGATTCAATTCGTGTTTCCCGACAGTGGTCGCGAGATGCTCCGCGACCTGGAGGACGGTGAGATCGATTTGATCAACCCCAGACCTCTCGGCTGGATGGTGGACGAGGTCGGTGACATGGAGGGAGTGACGTTCGACCTGGCGCCGGGACCTTTTTGGGAACACATCGATTTCAACCATGACGACCCACTTCTGTCGCAGAAGTGGGTTCGGGAGGCGATATCGCTCGCAATCGATCGTGAGGCTTTGCTAGATGGGACGGTGAGAACCGTCGATCCCGAAGCGTCCCTGCTCGACAGCTCGATATGGATGGCCAACTCACTCAACTATCAATCCAACTTCGCGGGTGTCTATGACCCCGAAACGGCTGAGCGGATTCTCGTCGATAACTTCTGTGAACTCGGCGACGACGACATCTACTCATGTCAGGGACGACGCATGTCCTTCGTTTGGGCGACCACTCTCGGAGATGAGTTTCGTGAAACGCAATTCGAACTTGCTCAAGAGTCTCTCGCGGCAATAGGAGTGGACTTGGTCGGCGACTTCATGACTCCATCGGGGTTGTTCTCGTCTGAGGTGTTCTTTGGCGGGCCGGAGGTGTGGCAGATAATCAACTTCTCATGGAAGGCCGCATCCGATCCATACCTCGCCAACAGCAGGTACTTCTGTGAGGGAGTCGCTCCAAACGGTTTTGGCGCGTTGAACGTGAACCGATACTGCAACCGCGAAGTCGACTCACTGGTGCGTTCGACCGACAGCCAAGTCGACCAGGTGGAGCGGACCCGTTCCTACAACGATGCCGATGTGGCGTACCTGGAGGACCTGGCGATGATCCCGCTGTACCAGAAGCCGGCATTCATGGCCTGGAACGCCGAACTCACCGGGCCCGAGATCAACATCTCCCGCTCCACCGACATGTGGAACGTCGCAGCGTGGTCGGGCAAGGAGATCGTCGTGATCGCTCTTGACTCGGAGCCCGAATCACTCAACCCAATAGGGCCGCGTGACACAAGCACAGCGCTGGTTCTCGCCGCGTTGTTCAGTGGCGCATTTGGGATCGACCCCACCTTGGAGTTCCAGCCGGTGCTGATTGAGAGTGCCGAGACGTTTGTGAGCGGTTCCTGATGTCCGGTCCGCTATCTGAAGTCCGTGTTGTTGAATTGGCGGGGCTGGGCCCGGCCCCCTTCTGTGGGATGGTGTTGTCCGACCTCGGCGCCGAAGTAATTCGCGTTGATCGAGCGGACGGCGTTGTCGGTGGGCACACGTCGCGCACGAGATACGACGTGCACAACAGGGGCAAACGATCCATCGGGATCAATCTCAAGACCCCGGGTGCCGTCGACGTGGCACTCGATCTTGTCGCGACAGCGGAGATCTTGATTGAGGGCTTCCGTCCCGGTGTGACAGAGCGTCTCGGGATAGGGCCCGCCGAGTGTCTGGCTCGCAATACCGCTCTCGTCTACGGACGGGTCACCGGATGGGGCCAGGAGGGACCGATCGCCTCTACGGCGGGTCACGACATCGACTACATAGCGCTCTCCGGCGCGCTTCACGCGGTTGGACCTGCCGAGCGCCCGATTCCGCCTCTGAACCTGATCGGTGACTATGGAGGCGGGGGCATGCTGCTCGCGCTTGGCGTTGTGGCGGCGCTTCTCCACGCCCGCGCAACCGGTGAGGGCCAGATAGTCGATGCCGCCATGGTCGATGGTTCGGCGCTGCTCATGGCCTCACATCACGGACTCGTCGCCGAGGGAACTTGGGCAGCAAGTCGACGGGAATCGAACCTTCTCGACGGTGGTGCTCCTTTCTACGCCATCTATGAGACATCTGACGGGAGGCATATGGCCGTGGGAGCCCTCGAGCCCCAGTTCTATGCGGAGTTGCTCGACGGGCTTGTGGAGCCTGGGGATCTTCCCGCCCAGACCGTCCGCAGGGGATGGCCCGCCCTTCGGGAGGTGTTCGTCGCGAAGTTCTTGGAGAGGACACGAGATGAGTGGGCAGATCACTTTGAGGGCAGCGATGCATGTGTCGCTCCTGTGTTGTCGATGGATGATGCGCCGAACCACCCTCACAACAGGTCGAGGGGAACCTTTGTCAAGATCGACGAT
>QIDW01000419.1 GCA_003230435.1 Acidimicrobiia bacterium
TGATCGACCATGCCCAGCGACTCTCCGTCTGCCTGCACCGCCACCGGTGGGTCGGCTTTCACCTCCACACCCTCGACCGCTTTCCACACCTCTATACCCTTGACATTCTCGAGCTCGCGCCCAGCAATGGCGTTGATTGTGATCTGTGGGATTCGATGCCGACGCAAACGCCCCATCACCAGAACAGTCATCGGGGCCGGTGGTTCTTTTGCCAGCCTGAGCGGCATCTTGCCAAAGTATGAGTAGACGTCGCGGAACTGAATCAGAGCGGTTGTGGCCTCGATCTCCTGCCCGTCGGTGGTCACCGATAGATGGGGTCGGCGAGACGGGAAGGTCCTCATGCCTACTCCAATCGCGGTTCGGGCGTAGTGAATAGACCCGAACCGGTACTTTCGATAGGGGTCGCTGTCGGCCTTCACCACTACCTCCGCGTCCAGCCCCATACCGCAAGCGAACACCGCGTAATGAGTCGTTTCTGTGGTGCCCCGACGAAGGGTCATTCGCGCCACCCCGACGGTGGTTGTCTCGTTCGGCCGGGCAATCAGCCGTGCCGCCTTCACCGCTCGTGTGGGGATCTGTGCCAGACGTGCGACGACATTGGTTGTTCCGGCGGGAATGATTCCAAGCGCGGTTTCAGTGCCGACGAGGCCCTGGCTGACGTGATGAACCATCCCGTCACCGCCCATAGCCACGACGATCGAAGCTTCCGAGGCGGCAGCCGCTGCCGCTGCCGCAGTCGCTTCGGATGCCGATGACGGCCAGATGGCTTCGACAGAGTAAGTCTTCGAGAGGTGGGCCATGACGTCGCGATGTGAGCCCCCTGTGAACTGGGAGGCGACAGGATTCGCAATCACGACGACGTGGTCCATAGCCGACGCAGGGTACAGCTGTATTCTCCCAGCCCGATGGAGAGCAACGAGAGCCCAACCCAACCAGCCAAAGAAGTGGCTGTCTTCGAGGATGGGCCATCTGAGCCGCTCTTTTCGTTGGTTGCCGGCGAAGGCGATGGTTTCATGCTCGGCGCCGCTGCCGGTGACGCCGCCGGCGGGGCATGGGAACTCGGCTACTCCGCAGTTGCCGAGCAGATAACCGTTCTCTCCTACCAATTGATACAGCATCGGCACTTGGATACGACCCGCGTGATTCAGGCTTTGCGCGAGCTCGACGGATCCGAGGAGGGAGACCCGGTGTACCGCGCGGAGACACCTCATTTCAGAGCTTGGCTCGATCGTGCTGCCGCCGGCTCGCCGGTTCCAGAGGAAGAACCTTCCCTTGATGGAGTGGCGCGGGCAATACCCATCGGTGTCGCTTTCCGACGGGATCCTGAGGCGGTCACATGGGAGGCAACCGAACTCGGTCGACTATTCAGTCGTGACGCGGGCAGCGTCGCCGCAGGTGCGGTTGCTGCCGCCGCTGTCGCCGCATCGTGTTTCGGTCAGTCGGGGAGAGATCTGATCGTAGGAGTGACTGAGACAGTGGCGCCTGTGATCAAGACTCTCGGCGACGGTCTCTATGGGTCCCAACGCCTCGATACGCTCGAGGCGGAACTCGGTCGCCTTTTTGAAGCCATCGGGGTTGGCGATGGAAAAGAAGCTCTCGCATACGCCGGGGGCGACGCTCACGACCCTATTCAGGTCATGCTTGCCGGGCTTCTTCTCGCCGCACCGGCCACAGACCGGTATCACACCCCTATCGAACAGGCAGCCAAGATTGGCGGCAGCACTCTCGGTGCCGCGGTTGGGGGGATCATGGGAGCCAGGGTGGGTATTCGGGCCTGGCCTTGGGCCTTCGCCAACGACACGTGGTTCGCCGAGATCGGTCGACGAGTCACACGTGGGCCCGATGAGGTGAGAGACTTACCAATCCCCTATGCGGTGGAACAACATCTCATCTCGGGATCCCGTCCGGGCTTTCACTGATACAAGTTGATCGTCGAGCGGCCAGTCCCTCTCGCTGCGGTCCAATCACCCAGACGAGGGCAGTTTGACCCATAACCGACGCAGCTACTCCCGACCCTAGAAAGTGACGGCCACAGAAATCAGTTCTTCCCGTCCCAACAGACCTGCCGCCGCCTGGAGAGCGCGGGGAGCCTCGGAAAGGGGGAACTGGTGAGATACCAGGTCGTCGATGCGAGGATCGGTTTCCAACTGTTCTGTTGCCCACTGGTAACCAACGCTGCTGGCGCCCATCGCGCCCTTCATCGTCAGTTGCTTGGCGACGATCACATCAGAGAGAAAGTGGAACGCCCTGTTGCCTTTGGTAGAAGCAAGGATCACGCGGCCACCACTTCGGGCGAGGTCGAGTGCGGTGAACACGGCCTCAGGATCGTCGGAAGTGACGTCAACCACCACGTCGGGTCTCCTGCCGAGAGCGCCGGCGATCTCCCCGGCAACATCTACCCGCTCGGCGTCTATGGCGAGGTCCGCACCAAGGTGTCTTGCCAATTCGAGACGGTCCCGATCGTGGGAGAGGCCAGTGATGCCCACCCATCCGGCACCGGCGGCCTTGGCGGCGATGAGACACGCAAGGCCTCGCGGTCCAGGTCCAAGGATGAGCACGTCTTCGCCCGGCTGAAGTGCGGGCAATTCCACCGCCCAGGTGTGTCCCGAGGCTAGGGCATGGACGAATGTGGCGACCTCGGCCGGCACATCGTCAGTTACCGGGTGAAGGTGCGCATTCGGATCCAGGTAGAGAAGCTCGGCCAATCCGCCCCAAAGTCCGGGCGGTTCGATCGATGAAATCATTCCATAGGAATTGGTTGGTTGACGACTCACACACGTGGCCAGGTTTTGCTGACAGCGACGACAGCGACCGCAGCGGATCCGCGGCTCGACTACGACCCGGGTTCCAACCGAGTAGGGCACGTTCGGCCCCTGGACTGCCACTCGTCCCACGACCTCATGTCCGGGCACCAATGGGTAGACGATGTTGCGCGCCTCTCCTTTCCACACCTGGACGTCGGCGCCGGAAAGGCTGGTCGCTTCGACAGCCAGCCATCCGCCGTCCTCGATGCCCTGCGTGGGCACTTCAGTCAGAGAAAAGTGACGTGGCTCGACGAGCATCATTGCTTTGGCCGACGTTGCAGGCTGCATCAGAGGCGAGTGTAAGCCTGTGTTAGAGGCCTTCGATCAGACCGGCGATCTGGGTCACTCCGCGCTCGATCTCGTCTTCGCCTACCGCATAGGAGAGCCGGAGGAACCCTGGGGCCCCGAATGACTCGCCCGGCACCACGGCGACACCGGCCTCTTCGAGGATTCCCTCCGCGAGTTCAGCGGACGTCGTGTACCTATCGCCCAGGATTGCCCTGACATCGGGAAACACATAGAAGGCGCCTTCTGGCTCGACACATTCCACGCCGGGGATGCCGGAGACCATCGAATGCATCAGCCTCCTTCTCTGATCGAATGCCTTGCGCATTTCCTCAACCGTGTCCTGTGGCCCATTCAGTGCTGCAAGGGCTGCAAGCTGGGATACGTTCGCAACGTTCGAGGTCGCGTGGGATTGGTGCCGCGCTGCAGCATCGATGACGTCTTTCGGCCCGACCATCCAGCCAACTCTCCAACCCGTCATGGCGTAACTCTTGGCGACTCCGTTGATGATCACCCAGTTTTCCAGTCTCGGTGTGGCGGCAACTATCGAAGGCGCAACATCGGTGGAGTACACAAGACGCTGGTAGATCTCGTCGGCGATCACCCAAACGTCATTCTCCTGAGCCCATTCGCCAATGGCCCGCGATTCCTCTTCCGAATATACGGCCCCGGTCGGATTGGAAGGTGAAACAAACACGAGTGCTGTCGTTCGATCGGTGCGGGCCGTCTCGAGATCGCCCACAGTGACCTTGAACCCGTTGTTTGGGGTCGATGGGACAGGCACAGAGACCCCGCCGGCGAGTTCCAACCCGGCCGGGTAGGTCACCCAATACGGAGCAGGGAGGAGGACTTCGTCGCCGGGATCGATGAGAGCCGCAAAGGTCTGGAACACGGCTTGTTTTGCTCCGTTGGTCACCACCACCTCGGAGGCGTCTGCGTGAACACCCGAATATCGGGCCGTGTACTCGGCTACGGCCTCACGGAGCGGGGCGAGACCCTGGTTGGCCGTGTAGTGATGGTTAGCCGGGTCGTGGGCGGCGCGGGACGCCGCGGCGACGATGCTTTCGGGTGTGGCGAAGTCGGGTTCGCCTGCCCCGAAGGAGATGATGTCCCGTCCCTCGGCCCGAAGCTCGCGAGCGCGGGCTGCGATGGCCATGGTGGCCGAACCGGGCAACCTCTTTAGACGTTCAGAGACACGTTTCATGATCACGCCACACTAAAGCCTGATCGCTGTTGAGTGGGTTGAATCGGGTTGACCACTCTCCGTGGTCGTCTTAGGGTATTGTCAGCTGCCAAAAGGAGTCTTTGTGTCGAAGCTGAAGAGATCATTTGTTTCTCTCACCGTGGTGATGGGTCTTCTCGCCACCTCCGGTATCGCTTTGGCCGGGCATGATGACTCCCATGCCGAGGACACCCAGTTCAGCTTCGGTTATGACGAGGCCGAACGGGTCCTCTCCCTCAACATCGGTCCCAACTGGGATCCCCATGTGTGCGATTTCGAAAACGGAACTCTGACCGCCACCTACGGCACGGCCGGTGAGGACGGGATCATCCCGATCGAGACGCTCACGGACGAGTCCGAGGTGATCAAGGAGTTCCAAGCAAGAATCGTAGGACTCGCTGATGTGGTCCCCACTGAAGAGTCAGTTGCGTACGAAGGTGCCGGGGCTGTGTGTGGGCTCAGCGGCGTCGAGGTTGCGGGGCCAAACGGCCAGGTCAACCATGGTCAGTTCATGAAGGCCGCCAAGAGCCTTTTCGATATCAAGGGGCAGGGATGCATCGTCCGGTATCTGGCCAAGTCAGATATCGGCAAGACCGAGGCCACCAAGCTGGCTGTCTCAGATGTAGATTCCCTCTTCGAGACCGGGGAGAGTGGCAAGGTCACCTTCTCCACATTCGAGGCCGACTGTGATCGCGGTAAGAAGGCAAAGACGGTCGACGGAGAGAGCGCCAGGAAGGGTCGCCCGGACTCCCCGGGCAAGTCAGGGAAGGCCCCGGGCAAGAACAAACCTTGAGTTTGAGACTCGAGCGGGGCGGGGGCGTCGCGCCCCGAGGCGGGGGCGGCCCCTAGATAGGTCGGTCAGCTCCGACGAGTTGTTTGAGTTTGGGATGTAAGTCTGGTTTGGGGGGCGGATAGAGAGTCCAGTCGGGTTTACGAAACTGGAAGACACCATCGGGGCTGGTGGTGATATTCCATCCGTGTTCGTGGACGAAACGGTGGTGAAAGCCACAGAGGAGGATCAGAT
>QIDW01000034.1 GCA_003230435.1 Acidimicrobiia bacterium
GCGGAGGAATAGAGCGATTCCCAGGAAGGCAGCGAGCGTGGTGAGCCCACCAACCAACGCTGCTCCCAGCCCCATCCAGAATGTCAGTTCTTCTGCGAACAGCGCATTCACCAGGGGCAGCGATACGAGTGCGGCGGCCGCCGCTGCGACGAGTCCCCGAATCAGTGATGGGACAAGCTGGCGAACCGCGTTCCAACCGGCATCGTAGCCCCACGCGACAAGCATGCCGAGCGCGTAACCCGTCACCACCAAAGTCGAGGCAAGCGCGAAACCCTTGACTCCGTATAGCGAATAGAGGCCCAGCCAGGAAGGGATTGCTATCAGCGTGAAGACGGTCCCGATCAACACCGGCGTCCACATCTTCCGTTTTGCATAGAAGTGTCTGGCAAGAATCTGGTGGAGTCCCCCGCCGGGATCGAGAATGCGTAGATCGTAAGCAGACTGGCGACAAGGGCTGAATCCTCGGCAGAGAAAGCTCCGTACTGGTACAAGAGACGCACCAGCGGTCGTGCGAGAACTATGAGAGCAGCCGTGGCTCCAAATGCGATGAAGATTGTGTTGCGGGCGGCCCGACCAGTTGTTGCCACGAGCCCATCGTGATCATCCTTCGCGGCCAGCCGGGCCAGGAACGGGTAAGCGGCGACTCCAGCCGCCTGTGCGATGACACCGACGGGAACCATGTTCAGCTGTCTAGCGAAGGCCAACGCCGAGGTCGCGCCTTCCTCGACCTGGCCAAAGAATCGCACGAACTGCTCGTCGAGCACGGCCACCGACTGCCCGATCATCAGCGGTAGCGCAAGAATCAGATACTCCCCGACGGACGACTCGCCCCTGACCGGCCGCATGAGCCAGGTGCTGGTGCGGCGAGCTCCTATCCATTGCAGACCGAAGTTGCCCACGGCCGAACCAACAACCGCGCCCCAGAGGAAAGACTCGGGTGAGGGATCGCCAACGGCCGCTCCGATCAAACCACCGCCGATGATTCCTGCGTTATAGACAAGAGGGGCGAGAGCCGGGTATACGAACCGTCGATGGGTGTATTGAACTGCCATAAGCAGGGCTCCCACCACCAGGAACACCTGGGCAGGCAGAACGAGGCGCGTCAATGAAACCAACCGGTCGTGATTCTCAACGACCTCGGGGAAGGCCAGCGTGACGAGCTGGTCGGCGAAAACCCACATCAGGACGGTGAGGGCAACAATTCCAACCCCGACAAACCGGAACACAGAGGTGAACGCCCTGCTGGCCGCGTCCGGATCGCCTCGCTCGAGGTGACGACTGAGTATTGGGATCAGCGTTATCGCCAGATATGCGCCGGCCAACAGATAGTTGAGGAAGTCGGGGATTGTGAAGGCCTGCCTGTAGAGGTCACCCTCGGAGTTGACACCGATCAGCCCCGCAAGCAGCGCTTCCCGGCCGAGACCAAGGATGCGGGATAACAAGACGCTCGCGGCTACGACCGCAGCAGCGGCCCCCATGCGGAGCGGGCGGCTCATGTCCCCTTTGCGTGGCTCCGCAACTCGTCGACCGTCGAGTCGGGTACCACGAGGTCGCCATAGCCTGAACCGACGTCGAGACCCTCCTTGTAGGTTCCGTGATAGTCGCTACCACCCGAAGGAATGAGCCCAAAGCGGCGAGCCAGGTCGGCATAACCCTCCCTCTCATGGCGGTGGTAGCTGGAATAGATCGCCTCAAGACCGACGAGACCTGCCTCCCGAAGCCGATTGAGCATGTCGGCCATGTCGGAGGCACGGCTGATTCCGAGGGTGTGAGGATGGGCCAGGACGGGCACGGCTCCCGATTGTCGCGCCAGGGCGATGCCTTCCTCAGGATTGAGTCGCGGTCTCCCCACATAGGCAGGCTTGCCGGTGCCGAGCCATTCTTCGAAGGCGGCCCCAAGATCCGGCACGTACCCCTTACTGACCATGACCGCGGCGATGTGCGGTCTTCCCACACTTCCGTCCCCGGCTTCTTCGTGAATCTCAGAGATGTCGATCGGCATCCCAGAGTCGGTGAGGATCTTCACGATCCGCTCATTGCGTTGTTCCCGGCCGCCCTGGAGTTTTCCCAGCCTGTCCTGAAGAGGGCCGGGTCCGGGCTCCAACCAAAGAACCACTAGATGCATGCCACCGGCGTCGTATTCGAGTGACAACTCGGTCCCCGGGATGAGCTCGAGGCCCGTCCCCGTTGCGGCGCTTCTCGCGTCGGCGACACCTGCTTGGGTGTCGTGATCGGTCAGAGCGAGAGCGGTGAGGCCCTTTTCAAGGGCGAGCTCCACGAGGCGGGTTGGTTTGTCAGAACCATCGGAGGCAATGGAGTGGGAGTGAAGATCTACGGCCATGGGCTAGTCAGCCCCGATGATGGCTGCCGGGACCGTCAAGAATCGGTTACGTCGATGGTTACCGACTCGATGTACACCGTCTCGAGCGGCAGGCTCTCCTCGCGCGAACCCGGCGAAACCCCCTTCGGGACTTCTGCGATTCTCTCCAGCGCATCCTGGCCAGACACCACCTTGCCGAGGACGTTGAAGCTGGGCGTAAGAAAACGAGCATCGTCCCCTATGACGAAGAAGAACTGCGAGCCGGTGCTTCCGGCGCCACGGTTCGCCATTGCAACGAAGCCCGTTTCGTAGACGAAGTCGGGGCTGGTTGGGAACTCGTCGGCGATGGCGTACCCGGGTCCACCAGTCCCGTTCGCTTCGGGATCGCCTCCCTGGATTACGAATGCCTCGACGATGCGGTGAAACACCTGGCCGTCGAAGAACCCTTCACGGGCTAGAAACACAAAGGAGTTCACAGTCTCTGGGGAGCTCGCGGGATCGAGTTCCATGACGATTTCCCCACACGACGTGGCCAAAGTGGCAGTCACGTTGCTGGTTGCGGTGACGTCGCTTTGCGGCTCGAACGCCTCGAACGACATGATCTGCTCAGGCGGAGGCTGATCAGCTCCGCACGCTGTCGGCTGAGAGCGGAAACCCTCATACGACCCTGGCAGTTCGGTGCTGTCGCCAGAGAAGACCCCACTGAGGGCGAAGACTGTCACCACTACAACTCCAAACCCCAGCGCAGTCAAGAGGCGTCGTCCTAGCTCTTTGCGAGCTGCCTGCTTCTTTTCGGTCTCGCGTTTTGCGGCGCGCTGTTCTTTCTGGCGTTGTCTCCTGTCGGACATGGCTGCGCGACTCTAGGCTTGGTTCTTGCCCAATCACCCAGGTTATGTTTCGTGTTGGGCGACTCAACCCCCAAACTGTGGGTGTCATGTCGGTAGTTGTGCAGAAGTACGGCGGATCCTCAGTGGCCGACTCGTCCCGCATCCAGGCGGTGGCGGATCGCGTCCGGGATAGGCACGCGTCCGGGCACAACCTCGTTGTCGTTGTTTCGGCCATGGGCCAAACCACCGATCGTCTGGTTTCGCTTGCTTCTGAGATCACTTCGAATCCCACACCGCGCGAGATGGACATGCTTCTGACGGCAGGTGAACGAATCACCATGGCGCTTCTCGCCATGGCCCTACATGACCGCGGTATCGACGCCGTCAGCTACACCGGATCGCAGGCGGGCATCCTCACCGACTCCTCCCATGGTGAAGCACGAATAACGGGCATAACCGCGGAGCGGGTCAAGGAGTCCATTTCTGAGGGCAAAGTGGTCATCGTTGCCGGCTTTCAGGGAGTAGATCCTGACAGCCGCGAGATCACGACACTTGGTCGGGGCGGATCGGATACAACCGCCGTGGCGCTCGCCGCGAGTCTCGATGCCGAGGCCTGCGAGATCCTCACCGATGTCGAAGGGGTGTTTAGCGCTGACCCCAGAGTGGTTCCGGATGCACAGAGACTCGAGGAGGTCAGTTATGAGGACATGCTTGTCTTGGCTGGGGGCGGTGCGTCGATCCTCATGCCACACTCCGTCGAACACGCGCGGGCCAACGGGGTTCGCGTTCACGTGAGATCCTCGTTCACCGATGAGCCGGGTACTTGGGTGGTAGCAGATACACCCGGACGAGATGTGGTCGGGATCGCCACCGATTCCGAAGGTGGAACTGGCGTGATCACGATCGTCGGAAGCGGAGCAGCGCAAGTTGCCACGAGGGTCGAAAGCGCCCTTCACGACGCGGGCATCTCGTCGTCTGTCTCGGGCAGGGGGGATCGATTCGCACGTCTTGAAGTTTCCGTCGAACGAATCGATGATGCTGTTCGTTCTGCTCATGACGAGTTGTTCAGATCGGAGACCACACCTTGACCAAGGTCGCCATTGTTGGCGCCACCGGCGCTGTGGGGAGGACCATGCTCTCCATCCTGGAGGAGCGGGACGTTCTGGCGTCGAACATCAGGTTGATGGCGTCGCATCGCTCGGCTGGGCAAACCATCTCGACTCGATGGGGCGACATTGAGGTGGAAGATCTGGCTATGGCCGATCCATCAGGAATCGACATCGCCCTCTTCTCAGCCGGAGGCGACCGATCGCTAGAGCACGCCAGACGGTTTGTCGAGAGTGGATCGCTGGTGATCGACAACTCGTCGGCGTTCCGGATGGACCCGGACGTTCCTTTGGTGGTAGCGCAAGTGAACGATGAGGCGGCCGGGCAGCACAAGGGCATCATCGCCAATCCCAACTGCACGACCATGACCCTGATGATGGCCGCCGGCCCGTTACACGAGGCTGCGGGCCTCAGTTCAATCGTGGCGGCGTCGTATCAGTCGGTCTCCGGTTCGGGCCAGCATGGAGTTGAGGAGTTGGTGAGCCAGAACCGGCGTCTGGAATCCGGTCTCGAAGAGATGATGCAAGGGGGATGGACCGATCCGGAGCCTGAGTTGTATGAGCGGCCGATTGGCTACAACGTCCTCCCTTTTGCCGGATCGGAAGTCGACGGCGGTTACACGGACGAGGAGATGAAGTTGGTGCGCGAGTCTCGCAAGATTCTGGACATTCCCGATTTGGCGGTGGAGCCGACCTGCGTGCGGGTGCCGGTGCTTGTGGGACACGGTCTAGCGGCGACCCTCCGTTTCGAGAGACCGCTGAATGCCGACGAGGCTGCATCGATTCTCGGCTCGGCGCCAGGGTTGTCTGTCTGGAAGGACATGACGCCCACCCCCCTGGACAGCGCAGGCCTCGATGACGTGCTGGTCGGGCGGGTTAGAGAGACTCTGGGTGAGCCAGGCGGAATCAATCTTTGGGTTGTGGGAGACAATTTGCGTAAAGGTGCTGCTTTGAACGCAGTCCAGATCGCCGAACTACTCGTTTAGGTTCGATTCACCGAGTGGGCGTCCCATCGGACGACGCCTAGCATTGTGAACCAATCGGGACGTAGCGCAGCTTGGTAGCGCGCAGCGTTCGGGACGCTGAGGTCGTGGGTTCGAATCCCGCCGTCCCGACTCAGAAACACCAGGTCAGGGCCGTCCGTAAGGGCGGCCCATGGTGTTTGATTCGATTCCATCGCGCGTCCATCGCGCGTCAGGCGAGATCAGCTGCACCGCTCTTATCAGCTGTCAAGGGGTCTGGCGCCACGAAGGGGGGCAGTGCAGGCTTCCGGTTGGGCTTGCCACTGGATCCTCCATAATGCTCTTCAAAATGATCGTCCGGTTAGGGATGCGTCGACCACCTTCTTGAGATCGTAGGAGCTCCTTTGCGGCGGGAAAATCGCCACCACCCTGACCGCTGATGAGGCCTTGACGAGTTCTATTGCATGGGCCAGGTCAGAGTCACCCGACACAAGAATGGCTTTGTCGATCCGATCCCCCATCGCGTCAGCCACCAGATGTGCTGCGATATTCACGTCAGTCATCTTCTCTTCCCAATTTGTCCACCGGTGACCACATCGATGGCAAACACCATTCTTCTTCCGCATGAAACGCCCGTAGATGATCTCAAGGTCGGTGCGTGTTTCGAGCGCCTGAAGGTATATCGCTTGGCGTTTACGTGGCCCTGGATCCCTACCCTTCACCCGAGCCGTGAAATACTTTGTCTTTACAAGCGATTGGTTCGGTTTGAGGATCCGGCGGCTCAGTAAACCGAGGTCCAACCAACGCGCATGTCCGAGATTTGCCTGCTTGAGTCCGTAGTAGAGATTGAAACCATCGATGTAGACGATTACGCGTTCCGGCTTGGCTGGAAGGTTCTGACTGGACATGAATCACGGACTTGTTATCTTTAGCAATGAACACCCCCAGGCAATGCCTGGGA
>QIDW01000116.1 GCA_003230435.1 Acidimicrobiia bacterium
TTCTTCTTCCGACTGGTATGGCTGCTACCCCGTCTGACGCCATCGGTCGTGTACATCCTGATGTGGAAGCGGATCGGATCTGGGGAGCCCTTCGGCATCTACAATCAGATCATGCCTGAGTTTCTCGGGGCATCGGGTGGAAACCTCTTTCTCGGGGGGAGCCCATGGGCCTTTGTGATCCTCACCAATGGGTTCGTCGGCGCATCGTTCGGGATGATCATCTTCACATCTGCCCTCATGTCGATCCCGGAGGATCTCATAACGGCTGCCAAAGTCGATGGCGCCGGCACGTGGAGAATCATCCGTGACATCAAGCTTCCCCTGATCAAGTGGCCGCTGCTCTTCATCGCGACATATCAGACGCTGTCGCTACTCACGTCATTCGAGTACATCCTGCTGCTGACCGAGGGCGGGCCCGGCTTGTTCACGACCGAAGTGTGGGCGTTGACGTCGTACAAACGCGCCTTCGCCACCTATTTCGGGAACAGTCAGTGGGCCTTCGGCGCAACATGGGCGATCGTTCTCGTCACGGTTGCGCTGTTCCTCGCCGTCGTGTACGTGAAGCTCTTCAAGTTCAGCGAGCTCGTCGAAGAACCCAGAATCGAGAACCTGTAAGTCATGACCACCACCCAAGCTGCACCGCAGCGTCGACGTTCCCGCCCACGTCCCATGGCAACGGGGAAGGTGGGTCGCCGCTTTTCGTATGCCTTTCTCATACTCTCGATTGTTCCGATCCTCATCGGTTACACCTGGCTCGTCATCGCCACTCTCTCGACTCGCACCCAGGGCCTCCTGCCCATCAACGCTGAAGGGGGCATCGGCGGCCTGACGCTCAGCAACTGGAAATTCGTCTTTGAAGGCGACATTTGGAATGCCATGTTGAACTCCCTGCTCATCGCGGTGGCGATGGTGATCGGTGTCGGAATCGCTTCGACATCCGGCGGGTATGCCCTATCGCGGTTCAAGTTTCCCGGTCGCAAAGCATTCCTCACGGGAACCCTCGTGTTGCATGCGTTCAAGGCAGAGATGCTGCTCATCGCCATCTTCTTCGTGCTGCGCTGGCTGGGAGCTATCCCTGTCATCGGGGACTACATCGGCTTCAACTCGGTGGGCGGCGTTGCCTTGGTGATGGTCGCTCTCGAACTCCCTCTCGGCATCTGGCTGATGAAGGGTTTCTTCGACAACCTCTCGTGGGACATGGAACGGGCTGCGCTGATCGACGGGGCAGGCCGATTCAGGGTGTGGTGGCAGATCATGCTGCCACAAGTGCGCCCAGGCATCGCGGCACTCGCCCTCTTCACCTTCATCGCGGGTTGGAACGCCTACCTCGTGCCTTTCACCTTCACCATCGGCGCCAAGGTTGCGAACATGCCGGTGTTTCTGAACCAGCTCATCAGCGACACCGCCCCGGTCAACTGGAATCTCGTGGCAGCCGTCGGGATGTTCCAGATGATCCCGTTGATCATCTTCTTCATCTTCACCCAGGAGTTGCTCCTGAATATCTATGCCGGCGGCTCGAAAGGTACGTGATGGCTCACCAAGGACGAGAAGGGTTACCGAAATGAGAGTCGAACTCGACAACCTGAGCAAGTCGTGGGACGGCGTTGTTGGAGCGGACCGCATCACGCTCGACATTCAAGACGGCGACCTTGTGGCGTTTCTTGGCCCCTCAGGGTGCGGGAAGACGACCACGTTGCTGATGGTGGCAGGCATCTACAAGCCCACCGGAGGGACCATCAAGTTCGACGGGCAGGTCGTCAACGAGGTCGCTCCCAAGGATCGTGGCATCGGCATGGTGTTCCAGAGCTACGCGCTCTACCCCCACATGACGGTGTACGGGAACATCAGCTATCCGCTCAGAATCCAGAAGGTGAGCAAGAGTGAGATAAGGGAACGGGTCCAGAAGGTGGCGGACATGATGGGCATCGGGGATCTGTTGGATCGAAAGATCGCTCAGCTCTCAGGCGGTCAGCAACAGCGTGTGTCTCTCGGGCGTGCATTGGTGAAGGAGCCACAGCTCTTGCTCTTCGATGAGCCGCTGTCGAATCTCGACGCCCGTCTCCGACTGACGATGCGTGGAGAGATCAAACGACTCCAGGAAGGTATGGGCATCACCTCGATCTACGTGACCCATGACCAGGTCGAGGCGATGACGATGGCCGACAAGATCGCGGTGATGTCCGACGGTGTCCTCCAGGCGTACGACGTCCCTGAGGATCTCTATGACCACCCGAAGACGCTCTTCGTCGCGGGCTTCGTCGGTAACCCTCCGATGAACTTCTTTGACGTCGAGATCATGGCAACGAACGGTGACTTCCGTGCGAAAAGCGGGGCGATCGACCTCGTACTTCCGTATGACCGCGCGAAGAAGGCGGCAGAACGAGCCAAAGGCAAGGTGGTCATGGGTGTGCGGCCAGAGGACATCTATTTGGTTGACGACTCAGCGCCGCCGGCGCCGGGTCGTACTCTCAGCGCAGACATCGAGGCTGTCGAGCCGCTGGGACGGGAGGACCTCCTGGGAGTGACCATCGACCATGTCCAGATGCGCGTGCTGGTTGACAAGACCAAGGGAGCCAGGGTAGGGGACGCGGTCGACTTGGTCTTCGACCTGAGCAAGGTTCAATTCTTCGATCCGGAGACCGAGCAATCGCTTCTCTGGGCCTGACAGCCAACAGCCTTCGAGGGGGGGATCCCTTCTGACGTCTGGCGTCTGTCCGGCTATCGTGCGTCGAGTCCATGACAAGAGTTCTCACCACAACGATCGGCTCTTTCCCCAAACCGGACTACGTGCCGGTTCGCGACTGGTTCCAGAAGCAATACGTGACCACGTTCGATGCCTTCTACTTCGACAACCGGGATCTCGAGACCCGATTTGCGCTGGCCACGCAGGCTTCGGTGACGGCCCAGGTCAACGCAGGGATCGATGTGCCGACCGACGGTGAGATGCGAAGAGAACACTACATCTTCTATCACCTGCGTCACCTGAGCGGAGTTGATTTCGGCAACCTCCGGCTACGCGAGATCCGCACCGGGGCGTGGGAGCGCGAGGTGCCGACGATCATCGACCGGATCCGTTCCAATGGCAACTTCCTTCCCTACGACTACCAAATCGCACAATCGTATTCGGTACGGCCGATCAAGATCACCGTTCCGGGGCCGATGACCATCGCCGACACCGTCGCAGACGAGCACTACGGTGATCCGCGGCGTCTCGGCCGCGATCTCGCCGACGCCCTCAACGTAGAGATCCGGGCTCTGGCCGAAGCCGGCTGTGGTCACATCCAGGTGGACGAACCGGTATTCGCTCGCAAGACACAAGAAGCGCTGGCATTCGGGATTGAGGACCTCGAACGCTGCTTCGCCGGCGTACCAGCGCACGTGCGACGCACCGTTCACCTCTGCTGTGGGTACCCCCGTCACCTCGATCAGCCGGACGAGGATGTCTACAAGGCCGACCCGGCCGCTTACTTCGAGCTCGCCGAGGCCCTCGACCAGGCAGCGGTTGACGCCATCTCGATAGAAGATGCACACCGCCCTTCCGATTTCCGTTTGCTGGAGCTGTTCGAACAGAGCACGGTCATCCTCGGCCTGGTCGCCATAGCCAAGACGCGCGTCGAATCCGTGGAGGAGATACGAACGCGCCTCCATGAAGCCCTCTCGCACATCGACCGCGAACGTCTCGTCGCAGGCCCAGACTGTGGACTCGGGATGTTGGACCTGGCAACCGCGACATCGAAGCTCGCCAACTTGAGTGCCGCGGCAAAAGCCCTCGATTGATGAGATCGCCGCTTCGGCCGACGCCGCCGTGCCGCTGTACCGCCGGGCGGGTCCAGGGTCATGGGGAGCCGTCCACGAACCGTATCAGGGGCTCGCTCGACGTTCGTCGCACCAGATCGTCGAATCGCAGCACCAGTCCGCTGTTTGGTGAGCTGAAGGCGCCGTGGACCGAGATGTAGACTCGATCCTCAGCGTCGATGAGCAGAGCGGTTGGAAACGGCATGTCCTGCACCAACACCCGACCTGTGGTCCAGCCATCACCTTGCGGCTCGAGACGTATCAACCGCCCCGTCTTGCCGCGATACGGGTCACTCGTTTCCGTGCCGTCGATGAACTCGAGCACGTACAGACGCCCGACCGTGTCAAACGCCAGGTCGATGGGGGTGGTCAGGTTGTCGGCTGCCACTTCGAAGGCGCCGTCGGGGTAGAGGCGTAGAACCGCGCCATCTCCCGTCCCGTGCGGCAGTTGACTGAATGAGGTCACATAGACCAGGCCGTCCGGTCCCCGGGCGATGCCGGTCAGCACTTCGTGCCCAATCACATCGGAGAACACTTGGATGTCACCATCGAGCCCGGCCGCCAATACCCGACCGGTTGCTCCGTCTGTGACGAGCAAGCGCCTGTTCGCAGGGTCGGGGATCATGGCGAAGGGGTTGGAGATGATGTCGATCTCTTCGAAGAAGTCGGGCTGTGCCGTTTCAATCGCAAAGGCCAGGAAGTCGGCCACGACCTCTGGCGGGGTTGTGGGGTCGGTGATCCTGAGGAGATTGCGGGCCAGGCGCCCCTGGCCCTCGCCCGTGAGCAGATAGAGGTCTCCGTCCATCTCGGCCACATCGGCGGGGCCCGTCGTGACCCCGGTGACGTTGTAGAAGACGTGGGGAAGCTGGTCGATGATTCGCTCGCGGACTCCAGCGGTGTCCACACAGCTGACCGACCCCGTGTAGGCCGGATTCGACGTGGGGCCTTCTCTCACCACCTGGCCCTCAGCCAGCCGGCCCGCTTCGGCCGCACACAGAGTGCCATCGGACAGGATCCATAGGCCCCGGGGTTCGTTCAGTCCGTCCAGGACAACTTCATAGTCCGAATTCGCGGATGCGCAAGCGCTTGCCACTGACAGCAGCACGAGAACCCACCCGATGCTCCGGGTGCGCCGCGCGCTCATGCGTGATCAGTCATCGTCTCGTTCGGATAGGTGATAGGTCAACCGCCGTCCGCTCTTGCCCGCGCCCTGTCCGTAGTAGCTCCATTGCGGAAAATTGAAGTCAGAGGTAACGGAACGAGGCAACAGCACGACCGCCTCGAGGAAGCCCTCCAAGTCGAGGACCCCGTAGAAGTTGACTTCATAGCCCCAACCCGCCAGCTTCTCGAACATCGTCCGTGCAGTGGTGTCTTCCCAGTTCACCGAGAAGCGACTGATACCCCAATCGGCCAGCATCTCGAGTATCCGGCGTGCTTCGTCGGGTGCTGCTTCGAGGAGC
>QIDW01000236.1 GCA_003230435.1 Acidimicrobiia bacterium
AACGTGAGATTCGCCAGGGCGGAGCAGATCAAGAAGTTTCGAATGATCCCCAAGGAGCTGGATCATGAGGATGGTGAGCTGACCGCCACCCAGAAGCTGAAACGGGCCGCCATAGACTCGATGTTTGGCGACCTGATCGAGGGCATGTACGGGTCGTGACTCCCGGTCTTCTGATCCTTGCCCAGGCTGATGCCTCCAGCGTGGACAGGTTTCTTCAGATGTTGGTCAACGGTCTGGCCGTGGGGACCGTCTATGCGCTCTTGGCAATGGGCTTCGTCATCATTTTCAAGGCCACCCAGGTCCTCAACTTCGCCCACGGAGCCCTAGTGGCGATCGGTGCGTTTCTCGTCGCCATCGTCGCCGTCGACCTCGACATTCCTGGTCGGTGGATGCCCGGTGCGGCCGAGTGGTTGACCTGGAGCCTCGCTGCGGTCGTCGGCGTGGTGCTTGGCGGCATGCTTGGGCTGCTTCTCGAACGTCTGTTTATTCGTCCCATGGTCGGCGAGCCCCTGTTCCAGGTCGCAATTCTCACCGTCGGGCTCGACATCGTCCTTCGCACCGTCGTTGACGACATCGCCGGGCTCGACGGACGGCCCCTGGCCGATCCATGGGGGATTTCGACTGCGACGTTCGGAAACGTGATCATCCCTCACACTCAGTTGGTTCAGTTCGGTGTCACCGCGTTCACGGTCGCTGCGCTTGCCGTCTTCTTTAGATCTCGAACCGGTGTGGCCATGCGCGCCACTGCTTTCGACCAGGAGGCGGCACGAGCGCAAGGAATCAAGGTTGGTCGGATCTTCGGTCTCTCCTGGTTCCTGGTAGCTTTGCTGGCCGGGATCGCCGGCATATTCGTCTCAATCTTCCCCAGGGCTGCCGGGGTCAGCAGTGCTACCGCCTTTGTGGCTTTTCGCGCTTTTCCCGCCATCATCCTCGGCGGCCTCGATTCGGTAGTGGGGGCCGTGGTTGGTGGTCTGATCATCGGGATCGCCGAATCGTCGGCGAGCGTCTATCTGGTCGAGTTCGACAACATCCTCGGAACGGGCTTCTCGGCGATCATCGGCTACGTGATCATGATGATCGTCTTGTTGGTAAGGCCGTACGGGTTGTTTGGAACCGAGGAGATCAGGCGAGTATGAGGGGTCGCCCACTTCTTTACACCTCCTATGAGGGCGACCAAGCGCTGCTCAACACTTGGACCAAGAAGACCGTGTTCGGGCTGATGATGTTGCTGCTCATCTTGCTTCCGCTTGGGGTGGTTCCTGGCTTCACATGGGCTGCCTCAAACAGTTGGATGCTGGTTTTCAGCCAAGTGTCCATCTTCTTGATCGCCGCCCTTGGACTCAATCTTCTGACGGGCCTCGCCGGCCAGGTGTCATTGGGGCATGCGTTCTTCATGGGAGTGGGTGCTTACACGGCGGCGATTCTCGGTGGTCCCGAGGGTCCATTGTGGGGTCTGGGCCTTCCGATCTGGGTCTGGTTGCCCGCAGCCGGCATGGTGGCTGCCCTCGTGGGCGTTGCGATTGCACCGACCTCCTTTCGGGTCCGCGGTCTTTATCTAGCCATTGTCACCCTGGGGTTGGTGTTCATAGGTGAGCATCTGTTCCGGAATTTCGACTTCATCTCAGGTGGGTCGCAGTCCGGCAGGGCATTTCCTCCTTTCGAGTTCAAGTTCTGGAAAGAGGAAACCCCGTTGGTGGACTTCTCCACAGATGGTTCCTGGTTCGGAGTTGAGCTCTCCAGTCAAGCCAAGACCTTCTATCTGATGTTGACGATCGCCGTCGTTGCCGGTTTGGTCGCCAAGAACATCCAGCGAACCAGAGCAGGAAGGGCGTTCCAGTCGATCAGAGACCGTGATGTCGCTGCCGAGATCACCGGAGTAGACGAGTTCCGCTATAAAACGCTTGCGTTTGCCCTCTCCTCGTTTTTCGCCGGCGTGTCGGGTGCCTTGTTCGCTTCGTTTGTCGGCCGCACGATTCCTGAAGCCTTCGGCCTGGCCTTATCGATCGAGATCATCGCCATCGTGCTGATCGGTGGTGCTGGTGTGGTATCAGGAATGGCATTGGGGTCGCTGTTCGTCATCGTCCTCCCGTTGCTGGTGCTCAACTTCACCGAGTGGCTCACCACCGTCGCCAAGACCGGAGACGGGATTGCGCAGAGCATCGCCGACTTCGTGGTGGCGACTAGCAGCTTTGATCCCGGTCTGATCAGCTCCATACCAGGGGTGAGCCCAGGCTTGAATGTGTTCCAGGTGAATCAGGTCCTCTATGGTTTGCTCATTATTGGGTTCATCATCTTCGAGCCTTTAGGGCTTTTCGGGATCTGGATCAGGATTCGCAACTACTGGAAGGGTTGGCCGTTCACTTATTGAGCGGCCGTTAAACGGAGGAGTCAATAGCTCCTCCGGTGAGAGAAGAGGAAGAAAACGCATGAGTATGAAAACCAGGTGGTTCGCGATTCTCCTGGTGATGGGGTTGGTTGTCGCGGCGTGCAGCCCGGCAGCAGACGAGACCACCGCCACCACGGAAGCCGAAACCACCGTAACCACCGAGGCGGCTGAGACGCCTGATACAACGGAGGCTGAAACTCCCGAGACCACGGAGCCAGCGGACGACATGATACTGACTGACGTTGGTGTCGACGTCGATAACAAGGTGATCAAGGTCGGATATCTGTCCGACCTGAGTGGTCCTTTCGCGGCCCTCGTCGGAGCGATCAATGTTGGCGCCGAGTTCTACTGGACGCAGCTCAACGCCGCTGGCGGAATCGCCGGCTGGACTGTTGAGATGGTCGTCCGGGACACAGGGTACGACGCCACCCTCCATACCCAGTTCTACGAGGAGCTGTCCGAGGAGACGGTGATGATCGGTCAGAGCACCGGTTCACCGCAGACGGTAGGCATCAACGAAGCTCTCCAGGCAGATGGAGTTCTGGCGATTCCGCTGACCTGGTACTCGGGCTGGAGCGACGACTCGATCAACTCCAACCTCATCCACCACGGGATGAACTACTGCGTCGAAGCACAAAACATCCTCGGGTACATCAGCGACAACAACGATGTGTCCACGATCGCGATTGCTTCGATCGGGGGTGACTATGGGCTCGACTCAGCGGCTGGCGCCGCTCAGGCGGCTGCCGCCCTTGGTCTCGAAGTCGTCTACGACGGCACTGGTGCCATCGTGGCACTGCCAGAGGGCCCAGGCAATCCCGACGAGATCGCTAACGCGATCGTTAAGGCCGATCCGGACATTGTGTTCCTCACTGGCCGGTCACAGGACACGGAGGCGATCTATAGCGCGGCCGTCGGTCAGGGTCTAGAGGCGACTTGGACCGGAGCCTTCCCAACCTACAGCCCACGCTTCATTGCGCCGGGCTCACCGATCGCTGAGCAGGCAGCACGAGACTTCATTCTCAACATCCCATGGACGCCTTGGGCGGCTGGGACCGATGGGATCAACGCCTTCAAGGAGGCTGTCCTCGGCGCTGGGATTCCGGCGACGGAGTTCTACACAGAGGGCGCACTCGAGGCAACGATCATTCATCAGATCTTGGCAGCGGCCATCGCTAACGGTGACCTGACCCAAGGTGGTGTCCTCAGCGCGGCGAAGAGCATCGAGAACATGGATCTCGGAGGATTGGCTCCAAACGAGGTATACGTTGGTGACATGAACGCCCAGTTGCAAAGAGTGGCAAATATTGTCGCTCCCGATCCTGAGGATCTACTTGCTGGCGGTACCGGCTTCTCGCTCGTCGAAGCCAATTACACCAACCCGTTGGTGGCTGACTACGACTTCACCGGCGCCTGTTACGCACTCGGATAGTCAGATAAACCCATGGAAGGGCGGGCATCTCTGTCCGCCCTTCCCAACCAATGATGTCCTGAATGCTGAGTGTCGAAAACCTCGAAGTCGTCTACAACGATGTGGTCTTGGTCTTGCGCGGTATCTCCATCGAGGTGCCGGACGGGAAGATCGTGGCGCTGCTTGGTGCCAACGGCGCCGGCAAGACCACCACGCTGCGCGCCATCACCGGACTTCTCGACATTCACGAGGGTGACGTCACCAAGGGTGAGATCCACTTCAACGGGGTCGACATCACCGAGGAGGATCCCTCGAAGCGGGTGATTCGTGGCATCTCCCAGGTCATGGAGGGTCGCCGGGTTTTAGCCGAGTTGACGGTCGACGACAATCTGAAGGCCGGGGCCTACATCAACAGGAGTGCTTCCAAGGTCAAGGCTTCATACGGCCGGGTGATGACCATGTTCCCGAGGCTGGCCGACCGGAAGACGGCCACCGCCGGATACCTGTCGGGTGGTGAGCAGCAGATGCTGGTAATCGGCCGGGCCCTCATGCAGGATCCGAAGCTGCTCATCCTCGACGAGCCCTCCCTGGGACTTGCCCCACTCCTCGTCCAAGAAGTCAGAGACGTGATCGTCGACATAAACAGTCAGGGTGTTTCAGTTCTGTTGATCGAGCAGAACGCCAATATGGCGCTGACGATCGCCGACCACGGTTACATCATGGAGAACGGGAAGATGGTTATGGACGGCGACCCCGCTCGGCTGCTCAAAGATGAGGACGTCAAGGAGTTCTACCTGGGTCTTCACGCCACCGGCGAACAGAAGTCGTTCCGCGATGTGAAACACTACAAGCGTCGCAAGAGGTGGCTGTCGTGAGTGGCCGACTGCTCAAACGCAGGGCCAAAAGGTCCGGATCCAAAGATTACGACCACATACTCGAAGTCAAAGACGTCCATCTCGCCTTCAAGGGTGTCAAAGCCATCGACGGTGTGTCCTTCCACGTCGACGATGGTGAGCTTTTCGCGATCATCGGCCCCAACGGCGCCGGCAAGACTTCACTGTTCAATTCGATCAACCAGGTCTATAAGCCTCAGGATGGCGACATCTTGTGGAAGGGCGAGTCTCTCAGTGGTCTCAGACCCAACAAGACAGCCGAACTGGGAATTGCTCGCACGTTTCAGAACATCGCTCTCTACCCGCACATGACGGTGATCGAGAACATCCTTGCCGGCCGACACGTCCGGATGGAGGCTGGCTGGTTGGCCGGGTCGGTCTGGTGGGGCAAAGCCAAGACCGAGGAGATCGAAAACCGGGGGATCGTCGAGGACATCATTGACTTCCTCGAGATCGAGCAGTGGAGAAAGTATCCGGTCGGCCTGCTTCCCTATGGCATTCAGAAGCGGGTTGAACTGGGACGGGCCCTGGCCATGGATCCGGCAGTCGCGGGCATGAATCTCGAGGAGACCGAGGACATGGCCCGGTTCATACTCGATGTCCAGGACGAGTTGGGGATCGCCATCATCCTCGTCGAACATGACATGGGCCTGGTAATGGACATCGCCGACAGAATTCTCGTGGTCGACTTCGGCAGGCCCATCGCTCTTGGTTCTCCGACCGAGGTTCAAGGGAACCCGAACGTGATCAAGGCATACCTGGGCGAAGAACTCGAGACCGCTCCTTGACCACCCCCCTGGAGACGGGATTCGCTTTCCTAATGCATGGCGCGTCGCATGCGACCTTTTGGCCGCGTAGAACGCGCCATAGTCGGGTTTCAACGTCTAGATCAGGCTAGAAATGGGGTTAGCGTTCCCCCAACAGTCGCCAGGCTCCAGGCAGGAGGAGTCCGGCGCCGGCGGCCTTCACGAGGTCACCTAGGAGGAATGGAACCACACCCTTCTCGATGGCCTCGAGCAGGGGCCACCCGGTGGCCAGCATCAGCCCAATCACCCCGAACAGGTAGATCACGGCCGATCCGAGAACAAACGCCGTGAACATGGTGGCAAAGTTTCGATCATGTCGGCGCTCTGCCATCCATCCGACCAGACCGGCGGCAAAGATGAACCCGATCAAGTATCCCCCGGTCGCCCCCCTGATTACCTCCAAACCGCCCGAAGCTTCGGAGAACACGGGGAAGCCGAGGGCTCCGACCGCTACGTACAGCATCTGCCCGGCGGCTCCGAGCTTCCAACCCAGTGCCGCACCGGTGAGCAACACGGCGAATGTCTGGCCTGTAATAGGGACCGGTGTGAAGGGGAGTTGAACGCGCCATTGAGCGGCGAAGGCGGTCAGACCTGCGGCCGCAACCACCAACAGGACTGAAACCACTCTCGTTTGGGGGAGGACCCTCTGACTGATTACTGCTGTGGTCATCGTTTTAACTCTCCGAAACCGTTGGCGTCAGACAATACGTCTAAGACTCGAAGTGTCAGGTGACCGTTACCATTCCGAACATGGAAGCTGAGAAGAAGCGAAGCGCTTTCTGGCCCCTCTATCTCATAGGGGCCTTGTTTGTGGTGGGCGTCATGGGGGTTATTGGCTGGAACATCGAGCTGCCCTACCTGGCCTTTTCCGCCGGTCCGGTGTCCGATGCCGCCGATTCCGTTGTGGCTGAAGACGTTGACGTCTATCCGCCGGATGGTGAACTCCTCATGCTCACCGTCGTGAGCCAGGACGTGAATGTTTTCGAGGCGCTGATAGCAGGTTTCGACCCGACCATCGATCTGGTTCCCAAGGCCGCATACCGCCGCGCCGGGGAATCCGACGAGGACTACCGAAACAGGGTCCTCCAACAGATGGATGACTCCAACTTCCGCTCGATATCCGTAGCGATCGATCGGCTGGGACTCGAAATGGTGCCGATAGAGGTCGTTGTCAATGAGTTCGTGGCCGGCGTCCCTGCAGAGTCGGTCCTCGAGTTGGGCGACACGATTGTCGCCGTGAACGGTGTGGCCGTGGCCCAAGTCGATGACATTCGCCAAGTCACACAGGGCATGTCCGTCGGAGATACGCTCAATATGACGGTTGATCGTGGGGGCGTCGAGGTCGACGTCGATGTCGAACTGGCGGAACGGGAGGACGAGCCGGGTGTGCCAATGATCGGCGTGATCCTCGGCGAACTGACAGGACCACCTTTCCCCCTGTCCATCCATGCAGGTGACGTGGGGGGGCCGTCGGCCGGCATGATGCACACGCTGGCCATCATCGACACTCTCACCGAGGGCGAGATGACAAAAGGTTATGTGATAGCTGGGACGGGCACGATCAAGGTCGACGGCACCGTTGGCAGCATTGGGGGCATCCGTCAGAAGGTTGTGGGCGCCGAGGCCGCAGGCGCTTCCTACATCCTGGTTCCGGAAGGGAACTACGCAAAAGCGCTCACTGCGGAGCGGAGCAGCATTGAGATCGTTCCGATAGCGACCATCGA
>QIDW01000140.1 GCA_003230435.1 Acidimicrobiia bacterium
ATCTATGAGCCCGGGTCGACCCAGAAACTGATAACGGTGGCGGCGGCACTTGAAGAAGGTGAGGTGTCGATTGGGACCGTTATCCCGGACGTCTCCTATCAACTGGAACTGATCGAAGGTGCCTGTCGTTTCGCCGATGACGAGCTTTATGGGTGTTATCGCGATTTCAGTAAGCATGCCACCGAGGACATGAGCGTGGCGCAGATATTCACGAAGTCGTCGAACATCGGAACGATCAAGATTGCCGAGACTCTTGGCCAGGATCGTTTGATCCAGTACATCGAGGCCTTTGGGTTCGGTTCCAAGACGGGTATCGACTACACCGTCGAGGCCTCGGGCATCCTCAACTTCGAGGCTGGGTGTATGACTTGTTGGGCGTCGGCTGCCATTGGGTACTCGGTTGCTGTCACACCGTTGCAGATGGCGGCCGCTTATGCCGCCATCGGGAATGACGGCATCTGGACTACTCCCCACATGGTGTTCTCGAAAACCGACGTCGACGGTGAAACCCAAGTGACCGGAGTGCAAACGAAACGGGTGGTGTCGCCCGGCACCGCCCTCCTCATGCGCGAGTTGCTGGCTTCAGTGGTCGAGAAAGGCACCGGATCGGCGGCCGCCGTTGACGGCTATCGGGTCGGAGGCAAGACCGGGACGGCGAACAAGCTTGGCGACGACGGTCGCTACACCGAGGTCACGAGGGCTTCGTTTGTGGGTCTCGCGCCAATCGACGATCCAAAGGTAGTTGTCGCTGTTCTCATCGACGCGCCGTCCTATGACTATCGCACAGGTGGTCAGTCCGCTGCACCCGTTTTCGCCGCGGTGATGGAACAAGCCCTACACCGGCTGGGAGTGACACCCGATGGCGATCAGCAGTAAGAGCGTGCAACAGCTTGCTGATGTGGTGGGTGGGAGCCTTGTCGCGCCAGAAACCGGACAAATCGAGGTTTCGGTCGTCGATGTCACCCACGACTCCCGACAGGCGGGCAGCGGCATCCTCTTCGTGGCTATTAGGGGTGCCCTGGCCGATGGACATGGCTTCGTGTCCGGTGCCGTGGCGGCCGGCTCACCGGCCGTGTGTGTCGATCATCCGACCGGCTCGGCTGTGATGGAGATTGTCGTTCCCGACACGAGGAGTGCTCTGGGGCCGTTGGCTGCGTCGGTGCACGGTGACCCGTCGCAGGCGATGAAGGTGGTTGGCGTCACGGGGACAAATGGCAAGACGACAGTCACGCACTACATCGAATCCATAACATCCTCGGCAGGGCTGTCGACGGGTCTGATCGGCACCATCCACACCCGTATTGGTGATGAGGCCGTCAGATCGGTTCACACCACTCCTGAGGCGTCGGATTTCCAACGACTTCTGGCGCGGATGCGTGACAACGGAGCGGAGTTGGCCGCAGTGGAGGTGTCGTCCCATGCACTCGAGTTGGGACGCGTGGCTGCCACGACCTTCGCAGTTGCTGCATTCACCAATTTTTCACAGGATCATCTCGATTTTCACGGTGACATGGATAGTTACCGGGCCGCCAAAATGAAGCTGTTTGATGAGTACGAGGTAGGCACCGCCGTTGTCAACATCGATGACGAAGTCGGAAAGGAGATCGCTCGAAGCTTCCACGGCTCCCTCCTACGCGTAGGAGAGGATGGCGAGATCCGCCGCGGCGGCTTGACGCCGACTGCACGGGGCACGTCGTTCAGGTTGACAACACCCTGGGGCTCTGTCGAGCTGACGGCTCCTGTGCTGGGGTCGTTCAACGTCGACAATGCTGTGCTGGCAGCGGCTTGCAGTCTGGCTGCCGGCCTCGACTTCGATGAGGTCGTCTCGGGACTGCAATCACTCGAAGGGGTGCCAGGAAGATTCGAGGTCGTTTCTGGAGATGACTCGGTCAGGGTCATCGTTGACTATGCCCACACCCCAGAAGGGATATTGGAGGCAGTGACCACGGCGCGGGGTCTGGGAGGTCGACGTGTAATCGCCTTGGTGGGAGCGGGAGGGGACCGCGATCAGGCGAAACGACCTTTGATGGGATCGGCCGTCTCCCGTGCAGACCTGGCCATCGTCACCAGCGACAATCCGCGTTCCGAAGATCCTGCGGCTATCGCCGATGCCGTCGTGTCCGGTCTCGACATTTCAACCGAGTCGATTGTCGATCTGGATCGTTCGTCTGCCATCTCAAAGGCGATCAATGCGGCTGACGACGGTGACATCGTTCTGATTCTCGGTCGGGGTCACGAGCCACTGCAAGAGGTCGCGGGCGAAATGAGGCCTTTTGACGACCGGGAGGTGGCGCGAGAGGCCTTGAGCCGCCGTTGGATGTCTGCTGGTTCTGCCCCTGGTTCAGGGAGCATGGACCGGTGATTCCCCTTCTGATTGCTGCAGCGGTGGGCCTGACAGCGTCGATATTCGGCACGCCGTACGCGATTCGATTCCTGCGTAGGCGAGAGATCGGCCAGTTCATCCAGGAGGACATCAAGGGTCACGCGCACAAGCAGGGCACTCCAACGATGGGTGGGGTGGTTTTTGTGCTTGCCGCCGTCGCCGGATGGCTCCTGGCACATGTTCGGATATGGAGCCCTAGCACCGGGTTCAGTCTCGACATAAGACAGTTCAGCGCTGGTGGATTGCTGGTGGTGTTCGCTCTGGTTGGCATGGCCCTTGTCGGGTTTGCCGACGATTGGGCCAAATACAGGAAGAAACGAAGCCTCGGTTTGTCGAAGTCGGTGAAATTCGGCATGCAATTGACGATTGCTGCCCTTTTTGCATGGGGTGCATCGCTGGCCGGCGTGGTCACCGAAATCTCCTTCGTCAGACCACTCGGGATCGACCTCGGACCTTTTTTCGTCATCTGGGTGCTTTTGATGCTCACGGGAGCGGCCAACGGGGTGAACCTGGCGGACGGCATGGATGGCCTCGCTGCCGGGTCGTCGGTGCTGGTGGTTTCTTCGTACACGCTCATTGCCTTCTGGCAGTTCAGGAATCCTGATTTCTACTCAGGCCTCGACCCACTCGAGCTTGCGATGATTTCGGCTTCGATGGCCGGGGCACTGCTCGGATTTCTGTGGTGGAACGCCCCCCCGGCCAAGGTTTTCATGGGAGATGTCGGCAGCCAGGGCATAGGCGGGTTGCTCGCCGGCCTCGCTCTTCTCACCAACACCCATCTTCTGTTGGTTGTGCTCGGTGCGATCTATGTGGCCGAGGTCCTGTCAGTGATACTCCAGGTCGCCAGTTTCAAGCTGACCGGAAAACGAATCTTCCGAATGTCGCCCCTTCACTTCCACTTCGATCTTGGTGGTTGGCCTGAAACCACCGTCGTGATCCGATTCTGGATTCTCACCGGCATCGGCGTGGCTCTGGGCCTCGGCTTCTTCTATGGGGACTTCCTTCAACTCGAGGATATCTTTTGAGCCGGTTGCTCGTTCTTGGTGCGGGAGTCTCGGGTCTGGCTGCCAGTCGTCTCGGACGTAGAGAGGGCGCTTCGGTCACCATCTATGACGAGAAACCGTCTCCGGAGGCTATGGGGGAGGGATTCGCCATCTCCGTCGGAGGTTGGGATCCGGTGCTCCTCAATGGCATCGATGTTGTCGTGGCAAGCCCAGGTTTCTCTGAGCGGTCTTTGCCCATCGTCGAGGCTCTCGAGTGGGGAATTCCGGTGTGGAGTGAGATTGAGTACGCGTGGCGTCACTTGCAGCTGCCGGTGATCGCGATCACCGGCACCAACGGCAAGACCAGCGTTACCGAGGCTACGGCGGCCATGTTGGACGCTTCGGGTCTCAATGCCCCCGCCACGGGCAATATCGGAGCACCGCTGTCTGATTTCACCGACGGCACCTATGACGCCCTGGTCGTTGAGGTCTCCAGCTTTCAGCTCAGATTCACAGAGACTTTCCATCCAATGGCAGCGGCGATCACCAACGTTGCTGCCGATCACCTCGACTGGCATGGGTCTGAGTACAGCTATCGCTCGTCGAAGGCGCGCATCTACGCCAATCAGACCAGCACCGACCTCTTGGTCTATGACTGCGACGACGGGGGAGCCACCGAACTCGCGATGACAGCTCTGTCGGAGACGTACCCGATTTCCGGAACACGGCTTCCTTCTGGAGGTGGCGGTGTGGACGAAGGTTCGCTCGTGGTGGGAGACGTCGTGATCGATATCTCTGAGTTGACGTCCCAGGACCCGAGTCATTTGGCCAATCTTGCCTCGGCTGCAGCTCTCGCGTTGCGGGTAGGCGCCACTGAGGAGGCAGTGGTGAAGGGCGCCACTGGATATTCGCCCGGACCGCATCGACGGTCTCTGGTTCACGAGGCGAATGGAGTTCGATGGATCGATGACTCGAAGGCAACAAATCCACACGCGGCCCTCTCTTCGATTCGGGCATTTCATTCCGTGATCCTGATCGCAGGGGGACTGCCCAAAGGTTTGGATCTCACTCCTGTTGCCGCAGAGCCGAACGTTCGAATACTCATCGGCATAGGGGAGGCAGGTCCCGGGTTGGCTGCTTCTGCCGGCGAACGGGGGAGGTTTGCCGGAACTCTGGATATAGCGGTTGAGATGGCTGCTCAGGCGGCCGAGAGCGGTGACACGGTTCTTCTAGCTCCAGGATGCGCCAGCTTTGACCAATTCGACTCGTACGCCGCGCGAGGCGACCGATTCGCCGAGTTGGTCACCCAAAGAATGGGAAACCCGCTGCGATGACCGCCAACGTCACGTCAATCGCCAGGGTACGAGCTGCTGCCCGAACCAAGGCCGAGCTGCTCAAAGTCAACAACCGGGCGGCAACGACACTTCTCGTGGTGGTCGTTGTGCTCGTGGTCGTTGGTCTCGGCGCTACGCAGTCGGCGTCGTCGGCAATTGCTCTCGATAGAACCGAAGACAGCCTCTATTTCTTCAAGCGCCAACTTGTTGGAGTTGGGCTTGGCACACTCGCTTTGCTCATCACGAGCCGTATTCCATATCGGCTCTATCGCCGGATCGCGGTGCCACTGTTCTTTCTCACCCTTGGACTTCTGGTGGCCGTTCTTCTGGTCGGGACGGAGGTCAACGGAGCGAGAAGATGGCTGACGCTTCCTCTCGTGAGTTTCCAGCCTTCCGAGTTGGCCAAGGTGTCCGTCGTGTTTGTGCTGGCCTACGTCCTCGAGCGCAAACACAAGTTACTCAACAGGTTCGGTCATTTTATTGTGCCCGTTCTGGCGACCGTGGGACTGGTGGGGTTGGCAGTCATCAGACA
>QIDW01000309.1 GCA_003230435.1 Acidimicrobiia bacterium
CGCCGAGGGTTCGGCCACGGACTCAAGACGGTGAGCGGTCAGCCGGAAGCGGGTTCGGGACACTCACTCGTCCCAAGGTATTGGAAGCACTCATCAGTGGTCCACCACCGCAGGAGTCGCGACCGAGCTAGATCAAAGAGGTTGCCAGTCTCAACCTCGTACACTCGCGCTCCGAACTCACCGGCGACGAGCAACTGGGATCCGTCTTCGCTGAAGTCCACGGACGTGAGAAGCTTTGGTTCCTGAATACGCAATGTTTCCTCTCCGGTTTGCACATCCCAGAGCCGAATAGTGCCGTCCTCGCCGGCCGACGCCAGCACTGTTCCGTCGGGTGTCACAGCCGCATCGACGACAGCACCCGCGTGCCCCATAAACGTCTGTAGAAGCTCGCCAGACGCTGAGTCGAAGATCGCCACCGGACCCGCCTGAGTGGTAACGATGATCCGGGCACCGCTGTCATCGAAGTTCAAGCTGAATATGCCGGCCCAGAAGCTTTCGTTGCCCGTATCGATTGTTGTCAAGCTCTCGCCAGTCGCAGTATCCCAAAGCTTGATGAGATTCCCACTCCCCCCGGCAAACCGCGTGCCGTCTGGGCTAATACTCACCAGATGGGCCGGAAACTCCTCGGCGCCCTGCAGTGGAATTTCCTCGCCGGTGGCCGGATTGATCAGATGGGCCAAGGACTCCCCAGCAAAGGTGTCGCCGGCTGCGTAACCGAGGAGCCGCCCATCAGCGCTCATCGCTAGCCCGTTGATCGGCACTCCGAGTTGGATTCGACGCACATTCTCACCGGTGGTGATGCTCCAGAGGGCGATCGTGCCGTCGAGGCTTCCAGTCGCGGCGAGATCAGAGGCCGGGCTTGCCGCCACCGCGAAGAGGCGGCTGTTGCCTTCATATTCGAGACGCAATGTCCCATCGATTCGGCTCCACACGCCCGCGGCGCCGGACCGGCTGCCGGACAGGAAGAGATCCGTGCCATCGAGGTAGATCGCATCGGCTGTAACCGATGGATCGTGGACAGCGATGCTTTCGCGGCGGCCCTCGGGACGGACGTCCCATACCCGCAGCGTTCCATCCGGGCTGGTGCTGAGAACGCGGGAACCGTCTGGGCTAAAGCTAACGGAGCCCACCCTTTCGGTGTGGCCGAGGAGCGGCAGGACTTCCTTTCCGGTGGTTGCTTCCCATACCCTCGGCGCTGCGTCGTCACCTCCCGTGACGACGAGTTCACCATCGGCACTGAAATCGACGGAGCATGTAAAGCTCTGGTGCCCGTCGAAAGTGGCAACCTCAGCCCCCGTTGCTGCGTCGAGAACACTGTCGCCTTCTCCAGCGACACCAATCAGCGCACCGTCAGGGCTCCATGCCGCATCACAAGCACCTCCTGCGATCGGTACCCGCAGTAGCTGTTGACCGGAGCCAGGGTCGAAGACAAATAGCCCACCGCCCTTCTCGGCGAACACGGCAGAGGCGACAGCTAGGCGGGATCCGTCGACGGGATCGAACGCAATGCCAACGGGAAACGGAACTGTCGCGATCGTGCGTACTTCTCCTGTGCGACGATTCAACACCTTGATCTCTCCGTTAAAGACGGTCGACGTCGCAACCAGTGATCCGTCAGGCGAGACGTCGAGGTTCACCGGATCGACTCCCGTCCATGTCTCCAGCAGTTCCCCCGAGTCGCCATCCCAAAGGCGGACGGTCCCGTCGCCCAAAAACTCGTGCCCGATAGACACCAAGTTGCCGTCCGGCAGCCATCGCACATCAGGGACTTCGCCTTCGTGGCCGATGAGTGTGGCCATCACCACCCCCGTCGTCGCGTCAAAGATGCGGATGGGCCCGTCGGTCGAGCCCGCCGCAATGCGAGACCCGTCCGGGCTGAAGCGGGCACCGATCGAACTGCCGGTAGAGCCCAAGTCGGCCACCCACTCGATGCGAGATGCAAGCACCGCCGCGTGCATCGCCTCGACCGCTTCGCGGAGAATCACCCCATCCGGTTCGGTGGTAGCAGCCGCCTCGAGAGCCAGGAGGATGCTCAGCTGTGGGTCGTCGTCGATGGCGGCCAGCGCAGAGCCGGCCAGCTCGCGTCCGACGGCCAGGCGAGTCTGCTGCTCTGCAGTGTTGCGCTGAACACCGGCCACGACGCCAGCGACAAGTGCCAGCACAAAGGCGATTCCCACCCCTACGACCAGACGACGTAGTCGACGCACCCGTCTTCGTTCGGAGTGAACCTCGGTCGCCGCGGCCTCTCCACTGGCGGCGAGGAATTGCCCTTCGGCTTCGGTGAGGCGCACCGGAGGATTCTCTGACCATCCCCCATACCTGCTGTAGCGCGCCCCGGTGAGCAGGAAGTCGGGGTTGTTGTGTCGTTCGCGCCAATCGGCGGCCGATGCCGCAAGTCGCCGCTGCGCCAAGACATCTGTGCGGGCATCTTCGATCCACTGGCTGAGTCGGCTCCACTCCGTGAGCAACGCCTCGTGAGCAATTTCGACCGTCGGGCCCCGGGTGACGGGATCCCGGTCGAAGCTCAACAATCGGTGGCGACCGAACGTGTCCAGTACTGACACAGCACCATCGCCTCCACCGTCGGTCAGCTCGCTCTGGAGCGCTCGCCTGCGGGTGTCCTCCGATCCCTCGCCGAGGGTGACGAGGCGGAGGAAAACTTCGCGGGTACTTGTCTTGGCGTCGGCATCGAGCGCTTCATAAAGGCTGTCCGCTCGGCGCACGAGTGTCGCCGAGATGCCGCCGAGTGCCCTGTACGACTCGGTCGAGATGGTCGCGCCGGTGCGTTGCTCGAAAAGCTCGGTCAAGGAGTACTGCATGAGGGGGAGTGCCGCGGATTGGCCCGCCATGTCCGACACGATCTGGGCGACAAGACCCGTCTCGTACGAGACTCCGACTTCGGCCGCAGGGGCAGCAACAGCCCTTTCCAATTCCTCGGCCGTCATCGGTGTGATGACCTCGGTGCCAAGCCGCACCAACTCTCCGAACGCCTCGTGACGCAGGGGATGATCGTAGAAGTCGGCACGCAGTGTGGTCACGACCTTGACGGACGAGTGGCGATCGCTGGCCGCGTCGGCCACTGCCGTCAAGAACATGCTGGCATCCTGCGGCGAGGCATGGGTGAACAACTCCTCGAGTTGGTCCACGATCAACAGGAGCTGGGACCCCGTTTCGGGCAGAAGCGACTGCACCACCGCGGGAATCCCTTTCGACATGAGTTCCTCCAGGAGGCCGGCGGGAGGATCTACTGCCACCTTCAATAAGGCGTCCTCCAAGGCTTCGAATGGGTGACTACCAGGGGTCATCGTGAGGATGAACCAGCGATCTGATCCAGGAAGCGCTCCTTGCCGCAGGGCTGGAATAAGGCCGGCTCGCACGACGCTCGACTTGCCGGCACCGCTGGGGCCGACAAGGGCGACCATTCTGCCCTGCGGTCCGGGGTGCCCCAGACGGGCCACAAGACGTTCGACCAACCGTTCTCGTCCGAAGAATCGGCTGGCGTCGCCCTCTTCGAAGGCCCGGAGACCCCGATACGGATTATCCGCATCGAGGAGCACCGTGGTCTCCACCAAGGCCGTGCCGCCAAGGGCAACGCCAAGCTCCTCGACGAACGATTCGACGTCCGGGAATCGATCTCCAGGCCTCTCAGCGGTGGCGTGGGCGATCACGTCAGCGGCCGGACCCACCAACGGTGAATCGGGTCGTTTGCCCTCTCCAGTTGCTCCTCGCAGCGCATGGTCGGCGACCACGGCGAGTGAGTAAAGATCGGAAAGTGCTGTGACCTCGCCCGAGGCTCGTTGCTCGGGTGATGCGTAGGGGGCTGCAAGGCTCGACGGCGAACCTCCCGTCGCCCCATAGTCGAGCGACATGCCGAAATCGGCCAGGTAGGCGTTGCCGTCTCCGTCGATCATGACGTTGGCGGGTTTGACGTCCCCATGCGTCACGTCTCTGCGGTGAGCGGTGCTGAGAGCGGCGCCCACCTGTTCGATAACACGGGCGGCCCCCTCAGTTGACAGCGGGCCAGCGTCAAGTGCGTCTTGCAGGCTTCCGCTCTCAAACATCCGCATGACGAGGAACGCCGAGTCGGGCTCCCGCCAATAGTCGAAGAGGGGAACGATCTGGGGGTGCTCGAGCCGAGCCACCAGCTGCGCCTCGGCCTCGAAGCGACGGATGAAGTCCGGATTGTTGGCCAGCTCGGGTCGGATCACCTTGATGGCGACCTCACGACCTACGGCAGGTTGATAGGCGCGATACACGTAGCCGAGAGCGCCTTCGCCGATCTTCTCACGCAGCTCATAGCCGCGGACCGAGAGTCCGGGCTCAGGGCGTCCACCTGCCACAAGGGCCGCTTTCGCCTGGCGGAGTGTCGGGTCGTCGAGAACGATCCGCTCCTCGAGCTTCGTGATCTCAGCAGACGGCTCCAGACCCAGCTCTTCTCCGAGACGAGTCTGCAATGCGCCGAACGCCCGCAGCGCTTCGCCCTGTCTGCCCGAGCGGTGGAGCGCCACCATTAGATGTCCGGTCAGCCGCTCGCGTAAAGGGTGCTGGCGAACCAGGCTCTCCAGCTCCCCGACCAGCTCGCGGGACCGTCCGACTGAGAGATCGGCGTCTACGCGATCTTCAACCGTGATCAGCCGAAGCTCCTCGAGCCGAGCGATCTCGGGCTGGGCGAACGACTCGTAGGTGAACTCTTCGAAAGCGTGGCCCCGCCACAGAGCGAGGGCCTCGCTCAGCACCAGGGATGCTGCCCCGGGATCGGCGTCGAGCAGTGTCCGACCTTCGAGCGCGAGCTGTTCGAATCGAGTCGCATCCACGTCGGCCGGATCGACGGAGATCACGTAGCCAGGCGAACGGGTCAGGAGGATCGTTCCCTCGGTACGTTTCTCGCGATCCGGCTCGAGCGCCGCCCGCAGCCCTGAAACATTCACCCAAAGCGTGTTCTGCCGATCCCGGCCCGGATCGTCTCCCCACAGCTCCTCGATGATGCGATCGGTAGAGACCACTTGATTGGCGTTGATCAGAAGGATGGCGAGCAACGCCCGTTGCTTGTAGGTGCCGACATCGACCGTCTCCCCATCACGGTGGGCCTCGATGGGCCCCAGGAGACGGTATTCCATGTTGTCGTTCCTCAGATCGTGCGGGACCTGGAAGTTACGCGTTCTGGAGTCGTTCCGCATCCCCGCTACGCCAGCAGCAACGACTTAAACG
>QIDW01000235.1 GCA_003230435.1 Acidimicrobiia bacterium
GACGGTTGGTGGCGAGCTCGAAGGAGAGACGAGTGCGGGTTGAGGACTCGAAGAACATCATCGCCACTGCTCGACCGGACAACTGGTCACGCGATGCCCTTTCAGCCTCGCCCGCGTGCACCAGAGCAGCCTCGATCAACTCATTGAGCTCCAAGTGGCTCAGGCCACGCAGCGTCGTCAGTGCTTTCATGCTGAGTGCTCCTCAATAGACCTTTCGATCCAAACACCCTCCAGGCCGTCGATGTCGTGAACTCGCACTCGCACCGTTTCGTCTCTTGCGGTGGGCAGGTTCTTGCCCACATAGTCGGCCCGAATCGGAAGCTCTCGATGGCCACGATCGACCAGGACGGCCAACTCTGTCGACTCAGCACGGCCAACATCGGTGAGTGCGTCGAGGGCCGCCCGAACGGTACGGCCGGTGTATAGAACGTCATCGACAATGACGACGCTTCGGCCATCTATCCCGGAGGGTATGTGGGTGGCTTTTGGCTCGATATCCGCACGGGAATCCCTGTCGTCGCGATAGTGACCGATGTCGAGCTCGCCGACGGGGACGACGCAATTCTCAAAAGCCCCAATCGTTTCTGCCAGCTCCCTCCCAAGGTGGACTCCACGTGTGTGAACACCAATGACCACTATCTCGTCGGCGCCGCGATGAGTCTCCAGAATCTCATGGGAGATACGACGAAGCGCCCGGTGAATGTCTTCGCCCGTCATCACCTGTGGCATGTGTGAGCCTCAGGTCGCAATGGGGGGTCCCCCATGGTTCTCCTTTCCGGCCTCGCTGGACCGTCCTTAAAGGTCGGAAGCGACGATAACTCCTGGCGGATGCCACCACCAACTCATTCGTCGCGAACGGACTTCGCCAGTGTCGCGAGCACCCCGTTGACGAAGGAGCCAGACTTTTCGGTCGAATATATCTGCGCCAGGCGGACGGCCTCTGAAACAATGACCGCGGTCGAAGGCTCTGATGAGCTCTGCAGCTCGAAGAGCCCCAAACGAATGATGTTGCGATCGACCAGAGGCATCCTCGCCACACTCCAGTGCTCGGACACCGATTCGATCTGGGTATCGAGATCATCCAGATTGTCAAGCACGCCCCTGACAAGTCGCCCGGCTCTGCCCTCTGGATCGTCCGCCATCTCTCCGCGGGTTTCATGCTCGTAGAGACGCTCGAGTGCGAGGTGTCTGGCTTCGATCACCACCTCCACGCCCAAGAAATTAGCTGCCGCTACGGCAAGATCGGCACCAAGTAGTTCGTCCGGATCGTTGGACTCGTTGCGGGCGGTAAGCACAGCCTGGACTTCGCCGACTTCCTTGTTGATCGCATCCGCAAGGGCTCTCGCTGATAGACGGGCAGGGATCATTATCGACTTGGACGCTTTGGTCATGCCCTTGTCAGGTACTCCCCGCTCCTTGTGTCGACTTTTACCCTCTCGCCTTGCTCAACAAAGAGGGGGACCTGAACGGTGATCCCGGTCTCGAGCGTGACCGTCTTCGTTGCACCGGTCCGGGTGTCACCTTTTGCCCCCGGCTCGGCGTATGTCACTTCTAGTGCGACCGAGGCCGGCATGTCGACGCCGATGGCTGTCCCCTTGTACATACTCAGGCTGACGGTCATCCCATCAACGAGGTACCTGGCGGCTTCGCCGACATCGTCGGGTGGCAGCGCTATCTGTCCGTAGTCGGAGAGATTCATGAAGTGGAATCCGAGGTCGTCTGAATAGAGGTACTGGTGCTCACTTCGATCGATGATCGCCTGCTGCACGTTCTCGTCAGCCCTGAATGTGCGTTCCATGACCTGACCTGTGTCGAGCTTCTTGAGCTTCATTCGGACGAACGCCTTCCCCTTTCCGGGTTTGACGTGCTGGTACTCAACGATCGAGAAGAGCCCATCGTCGAGTTCCATTGCCATACCGGGCCTGACATCGTTTGTGCTGATCATTAGCGGTTCCTGGGTTCGGCGCCGGGGACGGTACCTGGCTCAAAGCCCACGGCCGACATACCGATTTCGATGTCACTCACCTCGACGTGATCGAGCACTGGATCCTCGACTTCTCGAAGTAGGACCATCCGGAGCCCCTTTCCGTCGCGTTTCTTGTCATGTCGTAGGAGGTCCAACACGCGCGCAGCGTCGAGACCCTCCACAGAAGTCGGAAGACCCAGCCGATCAATCGTCGAGACGACCATCTCCATCCCATCGAATCCATGAGCCCTCTCGGACATGCGTGAAGCGGCGATCATCCCCAAACCCACACTCTCACCGTGCGACAAGCCTGACGCGTACTCAATGGCGTGTCCGATGGTGTGGCCATAGTTCAGATAGGCGCGTTCGCCATGTTCCCTTTCGTCACGGGTGACGATGGCTCCCTTGACTGCGATGGAGCGTCGCACCACCTCTTCGAGCGGAGCATGGACACCTTGCGACACCACCAGAGAGCACAACTCTGCGTCGCCGACCAAACCGGTCTTGAACGCCTCAGCCATTCCCTCGCGCAACAGGGTTGGCGGCAGCGCATCCATCACATCAGTGTCCACTACCACCAGCCTCGGATGCCAGATCACACCGACCAGGTTCTTGCCGGCGAGGTTTACGCCCGCCTTGCCTCCAATGGAAGCATCGACAGCGCCAAGCAACGTGGTCGGAATGTGGACCACTTCCACCCCGCGCAGCCATGTACCAGCTACATATCCGGCCAGGTCCGTGACCGTCCCCCCACCGACCCCGATCACGGTGTCACCCCGGGACAACCCGAATTTCGCCAAGGCCTCGTACACGGACTCGGCGACGCTCAAGGTCTTGGCCTCCTCGCGATCAGGCAGACCGATGACCTCAGCCAGCAGGTCTTCGGATCTCAGCGTCTTGGCGATCTCGAGGGCCTTCGAACTGGCTGCAGGCTGAGTCAGAATCACAACACGACGGCGATCTGGCCGTGTTGGAAGCAGAGGCGAAGGCAACCCCTTGCCAATCACCACTTCGGTCACTCCGGCGACTCTCAGGCCTTCCATATGGTTTCGATCTCCTTGGCCACAGCCCCGGCATCAATCGAATCCGTCGAGATTCGATGGCTCGCCACTTTGGCGTAGAGAGGCAAGCGCTGATCAAGCAATTCTGAAAGGAATTCGAAAGTCCCGATCTCAGATGACACCAAACCCGGGCGATCCTTAGTCGAGTCGAGACGCATCTCCAGAACCTTCGGCGAGGTCTCCAACCAGACCACCCTTTGGGATTCAGACAGAATGCGTCGGTTGTCCTCATCGAGCACCACGCCACCACCAGTTGCGACTATCCCCTCACTATCGGCCAGGTAGGACAAAGCCACCTTCTCCATGTCGCGAAATGTGGCCTCGCCAAGCGTGCCCCACAATTGAGCAACCGAACAGCCCATTCGTTCAGCCACTACTTCGTCGGTATCTCTAAAGGACACCCCCAGACGAGAAGCAGCAAGCTTTCCCGAAGTTGTCTTCCCGGATCCCATCATTCCAACCAGCCAAAGCGTCATTCTGATATCCGCAGATGCACACGTGCTCGATACCTGGCGACGGCGTCAACGAATTCTGAAACGGTGTCGCCTCCGAACTTCCGCTGGAACTCCGTGGCGAGTGAGAATGCCACCATCTGCTCACCGACGACCCCCGCAGCAGGTACGGCACAGACATCGGAGCGCTCACGCACTGCCTGGGCTGGTTCCCCGGTTGTCATGTCGACGGTGCGCAACGGCTGCATGAGGGTCGATATCGGCTTCATGGCACCCCGCACCCGGACGACCTCGCCATTGCTCATGCCACCCTCCACTCCCCCGGCGCGATTGGTTTCGCGCCCGACGCTCCCATCGACTCGCACGATCTCGTCGTGTGACTTCGATCCCGGTAGGCCGGCCACTTCGAAGCCGTCGCCAACCTCGACTCCCTTGATGGCTGGTATCGACATCAGCGCAGCAGCGAGGATGCCGTCGAGTCGTCGGTCGTACTGGACATAGGACCCGATTCCGACCGGGACATCGTACGCCAGCACCTCAAACACCCCACCGAGCGTGTCGCGGTCGGAGCGAGCCTGATCTATGGCTTGGACCATGCGCTCCGAAGCGTGTGGGTCGAAACAACGGACCAAGCTGGCATCGATCTCGGGGGCATTGCCCGGACCGGGCATCGGCCCTTCGCTTTGGACGGTGCCGATTGAAACCACGTGACTGATCACGGTGACACCAACCTCACCCAGAAGGCTCTTTGCCAGCACTCCGGCGATGGTTCGCGCTGCCGTCTCCCGCGCCGAGGCCCTTTCCAAGATATCGCGCGCATCCTGAGTGTCGTACTTGATCATCCCCGCCAGGTCGGCGTGACCGGGACGGGGTCGAGTGACCTCCTTGCCTGCCTCGCCAGGTTCGGGGCTCATCACCTCACGCCATTTAGGCCATTCTGTGTTCCGAATGAGAACCGAGACTGGTGAGCCGAGCGTCTTGCCATGGCGTATACCTCCAAGGATCTCGAGCTCATCGACTTCGATTGCCATTCGCTTTCCACGGCCGTAACCATGTCTGCGACGTCTCAGCTCCGCCGTAAAGTCCTCATGAGTGATCGACAGGCCTTTGGGAAGGCCTTCGACGACCGCCACCAGACCTGGTCCATGAGACTCACCTGCGCTGAGAAACCTGAGCATGAAGGAGATGCTAGGAGCAGACTCCTAGGTCGGTATCGGGAATGCGCCGATACCGGCCATCACGATCGCCAGCCAAGCTCCAATGATCATCGGTGGCCCGTATGGCAGTTCGGTCTTCATCTTCGCCGCTCCGAGAGCCAACATCCCGAGGGCGATGACACCGCCGATCAGCGCCGTGGCAAAAACGGCCCAGCCAAGCGTTCCCCAAGAGACAAATGCTGCGAACAGGCCAAGCTGAGGGGCCAGCTTGACGTCGCCTGCCCCAAACCCTCGTCCCCGGACTAGTAACCAGAGAACGGTGGCGCCGGCGAAGTAAGCCGCCGCACCTGCCAAACCCCGCCATAGGGAATCCAGGCTTCCGTCGATCAAGGCAGCCAATCCAAGGCCAAGAGCAAGCGCCACTGATCCCCTGAGATTGAGACGGTCCACAATGCGAAACTTCTCCAGGTCTGTAACCAGGAGGGCCATGCTGAGCAGCAGAAATCCGATATACGCAACCAGCGGCCAGGCAATGCCGATGGTGTTGGCGAAGCCTATGGC
>QIDW01000200.1 GCA_003230435.1 Acidimicrobiia bacterium
ACCATCCACGGATAGGGATGGGGACCGACCACCGAACCCAACAGGTAATAGGTGCTTTCCGGGTCGGTGACCCACGCCCGGAACGCCTCGTCAATGGCGGCGCGCAGGGTCTGGTCTCCGGCTTCGACAAGGACGACTTCTGCGCCAAGAAGTCTCATGCGCTCCAGATTGGGCTTCTGACGCTGGGCGTCTACTGCACCCATATATATGGTGCACGGAAGGCCAACCCGCGCCGATGCCGCCGCGGTGGCGACACCGTGCTGGCCTGCACCAGTCTCGGCAACGATGCGATCGACGCCCAAGCGTCGGGCTATGAGTGCCTGACCGATCGCATTGTTGATCTTGTGGGCACCGGTGTGGCAGAGGTCCTCCCGTTTCAAGAACACCTCGGCTCCCCATCGCTCGCCCAGGGCCGGGACCCGGGTCAAGGCAGTAGGACGGCCGATGAATTCGCGTTGTTCTGCCTCGAGTTCTGAGCAAAAGACGGAGTCGGCCAGAAGCTCGATGGCGCGAATCTCCAAACGCTGGAGAATCTCCATCAGGGTCTCGGGAACGAATCGGCCTCCGTAGGGGCCGAACCGGCCGTCTCCAGGTGGCCGGCCCTCCACCAGCTCATCAAGCAGTGTCGAAGTGGTCACGGTCATACTCTCACCAGATCTTTCTCGGCCTCTCTGACCGCTTTCACAAACGCCCGAATCCGGGTTGGATCCTTCATGCCGGGGCTCGACTCGACCCCGCTGCTCACGTCGACGCCAAACGGTCTCACCGTCCTGATGGCCTCTCCAACATTGTCTTGATGGAGACCACCGGCCAGGGTCATCTGGCCCAACTGGGCCATTTCGGCGGCCAGGTCCCAGTCGACTGTGAGACCGACGCCACTGCGCGCCCCTTCGTACACAAACCTGTCGCCGTCTATGTACGCAGCGATCTCCTCGAGTGAGCTCACCGCCTCCCGGAACACTGGGAGCAGCCGGCGACCGTCCACTCCAGGGAGGGACCCGTAGTCGGCCTGGACTACGTCGGCATCGAAAGCGGTGAGAGCTTGCTCGATGTCCTCTCGCGGCGGGTCACGAAACACGGCAACGCTGTCCACACTCATGGGCAACTTGGCAGCTATAGCGTTGGCTACCGCCGGTGAGACCTCTCGCAGGGAGCGAGCCAGAACGAAACCGATCGAGTCGGCACCGGCGTCGACTGCGGCTTGGGCTACCGCCAGGTCGGTGATTCCGCAGACCTTGATGTGAATTTTCATGGTGCAGACCTCGTCGAGATCGTTCTCCGGCCTGCGGCTAGCAGCGTTCGGGCGGTTTCACCTGGCGCTTCGGATGTGACAAGAGCGGTCCCGACCAAAACCAGTCGGTAACCGAGCCTCGCGGCAGATTCCGCGTCGCCCGGCGACTTCACCCCGCTCTCGGCAGCACGCGGCAAGTGAACCGGTAGAAGAGGAGCCAGGTCTGCCAGCCGTTCCGGTTCGACCTTCAAAGTGGTGAGATCTCTCGTGTTCACTCCGAGCAGAATCTCCCGATCAAAAACTACCGACGCTCTGTCAACGTCGGTTTCATCGAAGACTTCAACCAGGACGAACATGCCAAATCCGATGGCGGTGTCTGTCATCTCGGCGAGAAGAGAGGCTTCGGTCAGTCTCGCGATGAGGAGAACACCGGAGGCTCCCGCTGCTCTGGCTTCGATGACCTGAATCGGATCGACAAGGAAGTCCTTCCGCATAACGGGCACATCGACGGCGGCTACTGCCGCCTCGAGGTGGCCGAGGTTGCCTTGGAATCGCGACGGCTCTGTGAGAACAGATATGGCGGCGGCATCAGCGTCTTCGTAAAGCGAGGCGAGTTCCTGCACTCGTCGTCCCGGGTCGTCAGCCGTGACCAGTTGACCGTCGGCCGGGCTGGCCAGCTTCACCTCTCCTATCAGATCGAACCCAGTCTCCGAGAGATCCAGGGGAACCACCGGCCGGGCGGAGGAGGCTTTGGAGGTGAGCCCCATCACGCCGGCCCGGCCCCTTGCTGCACCAGCCCGAAGATGGCTGGATTCGGCCATGGTGGAGAGGAAGTCAGACATGGACCGTCTCGTCCAGACGGTTCACGAGGGCGAGGGCACGGCCACTGTCGATGCCGGCCTTCGCCTTGGCGAGCCCATCGACCGGATCATCGGCATGCCCGGATACGCGTAGGGCCAGCGAAGCTCCGAGAACCAGAGCGTCCCGATGAGGTCCGCTCTGCCCACTCAGCACCTTTCGCAGTTCAGCAGCGTTGAACGCGGCCTCCCCGCCGACAAGATCCTCGGCCCGGCAACGTGGAACGTCGAAATCGGCCGGGTCTTCGACGGTATGAATAACCGAGCCCGGTGTCACATCGAACAGCTGATAAGGACCGACAGGTGTGGGTTCGTCCCAACCTGGCTCGCCATGGACGACGAATGCCCGCTCGATCGGCATCCCGGCCAGGGTGTCGGAAATCATGCGGGCGGCGTCGAGCGAGAACACGCCGATCACATGAAATGGTGGCCTCGCCGGGTTGGCAAGCGGCCCGGCCATGTTGAAGATGGTGCGGATGCCGAGCGCCCTCCTGACCGGCGCGATGGACTTCATCGCCGGGTGATAGGCCGGTGCAAACAGAAAGGTAAACCCGGTCTTTGCGAACATCTCACCTGCCTTCGCTCCGTCCCACGGGATACTCGTTCCCAGTGCCGCCAGAACATCGGCGCTCCCGCTCCGGCTAGAGATCGACCGGTTTCCGTGTTTGATGACCGGCACCCCCGCCGCCGCAGCAACTAGAGCAGAGCCGGTAGATAGGTTGAGGCTGCCCGAACCGTCGCCACCGGTACCGACGACGTCGACGGCGGCAGCATCTGTGGGGATATCCGGGCGGACCGCCAGTCTCCGCAGCCCAAGGGCAAATGCCCGAAGCTCGTCGGGAGTTTCTCCTTTCGCCCGCAGGCCCGCCAACGCAGCGCCGGCGAGAACCGGGTCCAAGGCGGGGTCAGTCAGGTGATTCAGGAGCTCTCCGGCCTCCTTCTCGGTGAGGTCTACCCCCGACACGATCGTCTCAACGAGATCTCTCATATCGCAACCGCTTTCAATGGCTCGGACACAAGGATCGGTGCCATGTCGAGGAAGTTCTGTAGAAGCCTGTCCCCCACCGGTGTCAAGAGGCTCTCCGGATGAAACTGGACCCCCTCGAGTGACAACTGGCGGTGTCGCACACCCATGATCTCCCCTTCGGAGGTGTAGGCGGAGATCATCAGATCAGATCCAAGCCCTTCCTCAGCAACGGCGAGGGAGTGGTAGCGCCCCGCCGTGAACGGGTTGGACAACCCCTGGAATATGGTCCGCCGGTCGTGATAGACCGGTGAGGTCTTGCCGTGCATGATCGATTGTGCCGCTCCGATGGTGCTGCCAAACACGGCAGCCAGAGCCTGGTGCCCCAAACACACACCAAGGACAGGAACGCGACGTGAGAAGGCCTCGATCATCGCCATCGACACTCCGGCGTCTTCCGGCCGACCTGGGCCCGGTGAGATCACCAAATGAGATGGCTTGAGATCGATGGCCTCGCCGATGGTGAGACTGTCGTTGGTGCGGACAGTGACCTCGGCGCCGAGGGTCATCAGCGCCTGAACGAGGTTGTAGGTGAACGAGTCGTAATTGTCGATCATCAGCACGTGGTGACTCATAGACCCGCCTCGGCCAGCAAGAGCGCAGCCTCCATGGCGGCGCCCTTGGAAACGGCTTCGTCGTGTTCTCGCTCCGGGTCGCTGTCGGCGACGATTCCAGCCCCGGCCTGATAGTTGTACCGACCTTCGTTGAACACCATCGTGCGGATAGTTATGGCCTGGTCCATGGAGCCACCGTGGCCGAAATAGCCGACCGAGCCCGAGTACAGGCCCCGATTCACCGGCTCGAGCTCGTCGATGAGCTCGAGGGAACGAAGCTTGGGAGCCCCTGAGACCGTCCCAGCAGGAAAGGTGGCCGCGAACAGGTCGAGGGCGTCTAGACCGGGCCGAAGTTCACCGGTGACACCGGAGACCATGTGCATCACGTGGCTGTAGCGCTCGACGATTCGGTAGGGCTCAACCTTGATCGATCCGGCGATCGCCGTGCGACCGAGGTCATTCCTCGCCAGGTCAACCAGCATCACATGCTCGGCCGCCTCCTTGGGATCGGCGAGAAGCTGCCGCTCGAGAGACAGGTCATGTTCGTCGTCGTTGCCCCTGGGGCGGGTGCCGGCGATCGGCCTCAACTCTGCCGACGCCCCCTTCAGCCTGGCCAACGCTTCCGGCGAGGACCCCACAACCTGGAAATCGCCGAGATCCAGGTAATACATGTAGGGAGAAGGGTTTAGCAAGCGCAACGCTCGATACACGGCAAAGGGATCAAGATCAGTCTCCCCGGTGTGTTTGATCGACAGGACCAGCTGGTAGACGTCCCCGGCCCTGATGTGGTCCTTCACCTTCTCGACGCCCGCCATGAACTCGGACTTCTCCATGCTTGGTGTTGGAGACTGATGGCTTCTCGAACCGTTTCCGACTTCGACCGGGCCGCGGAGGACGCTGACAACTTCTCTGCGAAGGGTCTCTCGTTCGGTGTCGGGGCCCGAGTGAAGAAGTGCGATCCGTCTGGTCAGGTGGTCGAAGACCAGGATGGACTCTGTGCCCATATACCTGCCTTCCGGCTCTGATGACGGGTGCGGAGCGGGCGGCAACGGATACAGCCGGCGAACGAGATCGAAGCCAGTCGCCCCGACCAGGCCACCGGAGAACGGCTGGTCCTTGATGATCGGATCGCACTTCGGTGCCCGGTCCAGAGCCCTGCGCAACCCGGTGAGCACATCGCCCGATAGGAACTCTCCATCGGCGTAAATGCCGCCCGGCTCGACATGAACCTGAAGTGTCTCACCAAAACCGATGAACGAATATCTCCCCTGATATCCCTCTTCGACGCTCTCGAGCAGGTAGCGCGGGCGTAGCGGCGCCAAACGCAGGTAAGCCGAAACCGGTGTGTGCAGGTCGGCTGCGATATCGAATGGTTTCTCCATGTCTCCTCGATCCGCTCGGGACCGTGAGGAGCTTCTGGTCACATCAGAAAACCCACCTCACGATCTCGAGGTGGGCTGGGTGTGTTCTGTGTTGGACAGAGCCGTTGTTCGCCACCTCTTATGGGGACGACCCACTGCTGGCTTCTGACGGTGTTTCTGCGGCTCATGGAAAAAGAGTTGTACTAGGCGAATCGCTCGGGGTCAACCCTGCTTGATCGAGAACACCGACTCTCCTCGCTCAGCGCACCTGACCATCTCCGTATAACACGTAGCGTTCACTGGTTAGAGACTCCAGGCCCATCGGTCCACGTACGTGCAGTTTCTGGGTCGAGTTGCCGATCTCGGCTCCGAACCCGAATTCCTCACCGTCGGTGAACCGTGTTGAGGTGTTCACGGCTACCACTGCGGTGTCTATCGCGGATATGAACTGTTCGGAGACGCCAATGTCGTCAGTGACTATCGCTTCGGTGTGTCCTGTTCCGTATTCACGTATGTGTTCGATCGCCGTGTCGATATCGGGAACAACCCGCACCGCCAGGATCAGGTCCAAGTACTCGGTTGTCCAATCGTCCTCGGTTGCTTCCGTCATGATCGGCACGAGCTGGCAGGCGAGAGGGTCGCCTCGCAGTTCGACATTCTCCGCCTCGAGTGCAACAGCAACCTTCGGGAGAAACTCCGGTGCGACGGATTCGTGAACGAGCAGCGTTTCGGCTGCATTGCACACACCGGGCCGGTCCACTTTGGAGTTGATCACAATCGAGGCTGCCATATCCAGGTCGGCGGCGGCGTCGACGTAAACATGACAGTTGCCGGCTCCGTCGATCACCGTCGGAACCGTGGCGTCGGAACGAACGCTGGCGATCAGTCCGGGTCCGCCACGTGGCACCAGCAGGTCGACCCACTCGACGGCTTGCATCAGGGCTTTCGCTCCTTCACGTGTGGTGTCTTCGAGTAGCTGGACCCCGTCGGCGGGAAGACCTGCCTGATCAAGGCCATCTCTGAGGGCAGCAGTAATTGCAGCGTTGGACCGTAAGGCGTAAGACGAGCCGCGCAGAATCACCGCATTGCCCGACATGATGCAAAGCCCGGCTGCGTCGGCTGTGACGTTGGGCCGCGCTTCGTAAATCACAGCGACGACACCCAGAGGAACTCGGACATGGTGAAGGCGCACTCCGTTGCGCATTCTCCAGCCTCCGGTTTGTCGACCGACAGGATCGGCCAGTCCCGCGACCTTTCGGAGGCCCCCGGCGATGTTCTCGACTCGGTCCTCGGTGAGAGCAAGCCGGTCGAGAAGGGCCCCTCTGATGCCTTCGTCGGCGGCCTGTTGGAGGTCGGCAGTGTTTGCTTTCAACAGCGCCGACGATCCAGCCGCGACTCGTTCTGCCATCTGGATCAGAGCGGCGCGACGTGCCGCTCCGGACGAGGAGGCCAGTATTCGAGAGGCAAGACGGGCACGGCGGCCGATCGCGTCGATCATGAAATGAGCCTATACCGACTGGTCCGCACGGACCAATAGGTCACTGTCAAGTGGTGTGTCGTGCAAATAGCGCCCGCGAATCTCCGAGCCATCGGCGTTATCTGGCCAGGACGCACAACGAAGGCGCATCGGCAAGATGCGTCGAGGCGGAGGACGCCGCCAGGGGCGTCGAGGGCCGGAGAGATGCGGTGATTATTTACTCGACATACCACTAGCAAGAATCACCAGGTCGTCACGGTGTATAACGACACCACCTGCTTGAGACGTTTGCTTCCCGATGGATTCTCGAATCTGACCGGCCGACATGGCCACCAGACCCTTAGCCACCAGGCGGTCGTCAGGACCGAACACTTCAACCGGGGCTCGCTCGCCGAATTCACCGTCGACATCTACCACGCCTACTGCCAGCAGAGAGCCTCCTTTGCCGACCAGAGCACCCACGGCCCCGCCGTCAACACGGACGACGCCGTCGGCCGGCTGACCGAACGCGATCCACAGTTTTCGGGCCGGAAGTCTGGCCTGGTGTGGCGCCACCCACGTCCCAACATCCTCACCGGCGACAGCTCGGGCCACGACATCTTCCTCACCGGCGTCGGCGATGACGGTGGGGATGCCCGACCATGCCGCCATCCTCGCCGCAGCGATTTTCGTTGCTGCGCCACCAGACCCGAAACGGCCTGCTCCGCCCTTTAGGACAAGGTCGAGAGCCTGATCGTTGGAGTGAACCTCGTCGAACAACTCGGCGTCAGAATTCTTGTTCGGATCGTTCGAATACAGCCCTTTGGTATCGGTGAGGACAACAAGGATTCCCGCAGAAACCAGATGCGACACGATTGCGGCCAACCGGTCGTTGTCCCCGATCCGCAACTCGTCCACCACGACCGTGTCGTTCTCGTTCACGATCGGCACCACACGAAGAGACAGCATTTTCTTCATGGCCTCCCGGGCGTGGAGGTATTGATCTCGGTTGGCGAGCAGGTCTTTGGTGAGCAGTATCTGTCCGACCACCATTTCTCGTTCGGCGAACAAAGCCGCATATCGTTCCATCAGACGGCCCTGGCCGACCGCCGCAGCCACTTGAAGCCTGGGCACATCCTCGGGCCGACGGTCCATTCCCAGCACCGGTAGGCCGGCGGCGACCGCTCCAGAAGACACCAGCAGTGTCGGATACCCTCGATCCCACATTCGGACGACATGATCAACGGTGCGCGCCAACGCAGTCACGTTGAGCCCCTCCGGACCATGGACAAGACTCGACGAGCCGGCCTTGACCACGACCGGATGTCCTCCCGGCACGGGCCGTCGCGCGTTCGCTGTCACGTGCCGCCTCTCATCAAGTATGGCGCCACGAGCATCAGACCAGGTTACAGCCGGTGTGTTCCTCTCCAGTTCGGTGTCATGTTGTGCCAACATCTCCGATCCATGTCTTCTCTACCCCGGCACTTACTCCCTGATAACTCCGTCGTCGCATCAGACGGTCGACTCGCTGTTGGTGGTTGTGATGTCATCGACCTGGCGAGCGAGTTCGGGACACCGCTGTTCGTCTACGACGAAGCCCACCTGCGGGCCCGTTGCCGAGAAGCCGTCGCTGCGTTTCCCGACGGAGCCGCTTACGCAACGAAAGCATTCATGTGTATCGCGATGGCACGGCTCGCTCATGAGGAGGGGATGAGCCTCGATGTAGCTACGGGGGGTGAAATGCACATCGCTCTAGCCGCAAGCGTCCCCGCAGATCGGCTGGTGTTTCACGGGAACAACAAGTCGGTCGCCGAGTTACGAATGGCGCTGCAAGCGGGCGTAGGCAGAATTGTCATCGATTCCTTCGACGAGATCAACCGGCTCGAAAAACTCGTTGCTGATGGTTTGGCCAAACCCACCGTGCTGATCCGGGTCAACCCGGGGGTGGAGGCGCACACCCACGAGTACCTGCAGACCGGCGTTCACGACTCTAAATTCGGGATCTCGATCGTCGACGGCAGAGCCGTGGAGGCAATCGCCCGGGCACGGACTTCCTTCGAAGTGAAAGGAATCCACGCCCACGTCGGGTCCCAAGTGTTCGACGTTGCATCCTTCGAGAAGGCCGTCGAAGTGCTTGGTGAATTCGTAACACCCCTCGGAATCGAAGAGTTGTCGATAGGAGGAGGCCTCGGTGTGGCCTACGTCGCGGGAGAGTCGGCTCCGACCATCACCGAATGGGGCGAGGCAGTGCAGCGAGTTACCGCCGCATCGATGCGAAGGTCACGGCCGAACCCGGCCGGGCGATCGTGGCCTCATCGGCCATCACCTGCTACGCAGTGGGGACGATCAAGGAGATCCCGGGGGTGCGCACCTACGTTTCAGTCGACGGCGGTATGAGCGACAACCCACGCCCAGTCCTTTACGGGAGTGGCTACGAGGCCTTCCTACCCCGGGCCACCAACGCCGACCGACCGAGACACATTCGGGTAGTCGGCAAACACTGCGAGTCCGGAGACGTGGTGGTCTGGGACGGGACAGTGCCAGAGGATCTCGGGGTGGGCGATATCCTCGCGACACCCGTCACCGGTGCCTACGGCCACTCCATGGGCTCCAACTACAACATGGTCGTCCGGCCCCCGGTGGTTTTCGTGACCGACGGCGAGGCAAGACAAGTCATCCGCCGTGAAACCTACGACGACCTCCTAGCTCGGGACCTCAGCGTCCAATAATGCCGAGCGAGTGCTGACCATGGCTCGCTCCGGGCTCATTCCCATGGATAACACGGTCCCCTTGTATCCGGGATCGATCAGGCTCCCTGGTCGACTTGGAACGGGCAGCCAGCGGCCGGCTCGGGAGCGTTGCGATTGGCAAACTCGCGGTCGAAACCACGGATCACATCCTCGTTGACTTCGTCGATCAAGAGAAGATTGGTCCACGCCACGAGTGACACCAGGCTGGGATTACCGGGTCTTGGTGCGAGAATGATCTCACCTCTGATCGAGCGGGCGATCCGCTCCAGCTCCTCGACCTCGGACTGAGACGCCGAAGGGTCGTACTGAACCACGACTGCCCCATGTTCCATGCTGTGCAGGTACGCCTGATCGGAGACCGGTTGGCGGTAGATGCCGCATTGAGCCGGTACCGGATCCATCGGACCGCTACTCGGAGGGTCGGAGTTGTACACCGGGATCGGCGACCCAGCGGCAATGTGCAAAGGATTCATTGCCGGGAACGTCTGGACCGCCTCCAGTTCGGGTGGCGGTGGCGGAAGGGGCTCGGTGACATCGAGTGCGATTAGCACCGCACCACCGAAGATGACGACACCACCCAGAATCCATAGAAGCCGGCGCCCAATCCCCCCCTGGCTATCGGTGGTCTTCGAGACTTGGGTGCTCTTGTTTTGCTTGGTCTTGGCCATATGTGGAGAGAATCCTGCCCTTGGTGTTTGGTACCGGAGCGGCGACCTGGAACGGCGATATTAATGAGTAGTTGTCGCTATCTACTGAAGCCTGATTCGTTGTCGTATGTAAATATGAGTTGTTGTTCATACGTCGTTAGTCTGTGCTGTATGGCCGATGTGATCCCGATGCCGGACGAGGCTTGCGAGGTGCGGATGGTCGACCCAGAGCGGGTAGAGGCGACGCGTGCCGAGCTGCTGTCCGGCGACGAGGCCTCCGAGCTCGCCGAGCGTTTCAAACTGCTCTCCGACCCGGGCCGGTTGCGGATGATCTACGCGCTGCTGGAGGCCGGTGAGCTGTGCGTCTGTGATCTCGCCGCCACCGTGGCCGCGTCGGAGTCGGCTACCAGCCACCAGCTACGTCAACTGCGTCTCGCCGGATTGGTCCGCTCTACCAAGCGAGGCCGGACCGTCTATTACCGGGTCGATGACACCCACGTCCGGCTCCTCCTCGACGTCGCCGTGGAGCACTATCTGCATGACCATGAGGTACGGGTATGAGCAGAGACCACTCGCACGGGTCGGCGCTCAGGGCAGGGAGCCGCTACAAGGGACGACTCGTTTGGGTGTTCGGGCTGGTCGTTGTGTTCATGGTCGTCGAGGTAGTTGCCGGAATCCTCACCAACTCGCTGGCACTGATCTCCGACGCCGGCCACATGGCAACCGACGCTCTCGGTTTGGGAATGGCCCTCGCCGCGATCGTCGCCGCTGACAATGCGGGAAGCGACGGTCAGCGAACCTACGGTCTCTACCGGCTGGAGATCCTCGCCGCTCTCGCAAATGCGGTTCTGTTGTTCGCGGTGGCCGGGTATGTCCTCTACGAGGCGGTGCGACGGTTCCAGGATCCTCCCGAGGTCCTGTTTGGTCCGATGCTGGTGGTCGCCGTGCTTGGACTCGTCGTCAACATCGTCGGGTGGTGGCTGCTGCGGAAGGGAGCCGAAGAGTCGATAAACGTCGAAGGCGCCTACCTGGAAGTGATCGCCGACCTCATCGGATCTGTCGGGGTCATAGCCGCCGCTCTGGTCATAAGGTTCACCGGATGGCCCTATGCAGACCCGCTGTTCGGCGCCGCCATCGGCCTGTTCATCCTCCCCCGCGCTTGGCGGCTGGGACGAAAGGCGGTCCGGATACTGGTCCAAGCCGCACCAAAAGGCCTCGAAGTCTCAGAACTGCTGGCGCGACTGACAGAAATCGAGGGGGTCAAAGACGTCCACGACCTTCACGTGTGGACGCTCACCTCGGACATGGACGTTGCATCGGTGCATCTCATGACCACCCCAGAGGGCGACGCGCACTTGGTGCTCGACCGGGCAAGGGACTTGCTGCGAGACGAATACGGGATCGCCCACGCAACACTGCAAGTCGAACCGGAATCCCACATCGGGTGCGCCGAATTGGCCTGGTAAGAACGGTCAGCCGCCCTTCGGCGCCATCACGCAAGTCACCGGTCGTCGGTTGAATCCGTCTCCTCGTTCTTTCGGCGTCGCCACGCCGCCAGGCCCAAGGGCAACCCAATTGCCACCAACGCCGCCGCAGTTGACAGCAGAAACATCAACGAACCCGTTTCCATGAGAACTGGTGGTAGCAGCGGCAGGCGCAAGAGTCGAGTCCACAAACGAGATCAATACGCTTGCGTGAGAAATCATCCCTCCGCCCCGAGAGCTCCTTGAGATGACCCCCCATCTGCCCGACAGAGCCCGAGTAGTAGTCATCGGTGGCGGTGTGATCGGCTGCAGCGTGGCCTATCACCTGGCGCACATGGGCTGGACCGACGTGGTCCTGTTGGAGCGGAATCGGCTTACTTCAGGCACGACCTGGCACGCCGCGGGGCTCATCGTCACTTTTGGGTCCCTGTCCGAGACCTCGACCGAGATGAGGAAGTACACCCGGGACCTCTACAGCCGGCTCGAGTCCGAAACCGGCTTGGCCACTGGGTTCATGCCGGTCGGATTCATCGAACTGGCGACCGAGTCCGACCGGCTCGAGGAGTACCGACGAGTTGCCGCCTTCAACAGATCCTGTGGAGTAGACGTCCACGAGGTCTCCGCGACGGAGGTCGCCGAGATGTTCCCCCTCGCCCGGACCGACGACATCCTGGCCGGCTTCTACACCGAAGGCGACGGTCGGGCCAACCCGGTCGACGTCACGATGTCACTGGCTGCCGGGGCCCGGATGCGAGGTGTGTCCATCCTCGAGAACGTGTCGGCGACCGGGATCGTCCAGAGGGGAGGTGCTGTGACCGGGGTCGAGACGACCCAGGGTGTCATCGAGACCGAGTACGTGGCCAACTGTGCCGGGATGTGGGCCCGCCAGTTTGGTGCGAAGGCGGGCGTGAATATCCCTCTCCAGGCGGCCGAGCACTACTACCTGATCACCGAGCAGATCGAAGAGATCTCCAACACGTGGCCGGTGATCGAAGACCCGGCGTCGTATGGGTACTACCGGGAGGAGGTAGGCGGCCTGATGATCGGCCTCTTCGAGCCGGAGGCAGCGCCCTGGAAAGTGGAAGGCGTGCCGGAAGACTTCGTCTTCGGCGAGATTCAACCCGACTGGGATCGCATGGGGCCCTACGTCGAACGTGCGATGGAGCG
>QIDW01000279.1 GCA_003230435.1 Acidimicrobiia bacterium
TCGAGGAAGCCGAGTGTCGAGGTGCGGCCGTTTCGCCATGAACGCATGAGTCGACCGTCTTCCACGAGGTTGTCGAGGGCGAAGCGTGCGGCATCGCGAGCTGCTTGGAGGTATCGAGCGTCGCCCAGGGCGGCGCCTGCTTCAGCCAAAGCTCGGATCGCCAGACCATTCCATGCCGCGATCACTTTGTCGTCTAGCCCAGGACGGATACGCAGCGATCGAGCATCAAGAAGAACCTGTCTAGAAGCCTCGAGTTCCCCCGGCGGCTCACCGCCGGCATTGGTGAGGATGTTGACACCCTCGAAGTTTCCAGCTTCGGTGACTCCATAGAATGCAATGGCCAACTCGGCCTCATCTCCAAGCAGGCTTCGAATCTCGTCGATGGACCAGACGTAGAACTTTCCTTCGACACCTTCTGAGTCGGCGTCTTCTGAACTGAAGAAACCCCCTTCGGGGTGACGGAGGTCTCGGAGCAGATAATCGAGCGTTGCACGGCTGACGTCAACGAAGTCGTCTCGGTTCAATTCGATCCCGGCCCACAGGTAGAGGCGAGCAAGTTGGGCATTGTCGTAGAGCATCTTTTCGAAATGGGGAACAAGCCAGTGAGCGTCTACGGAGTAACGGGCGAAACCGCCACCCAATTGGTCATGAATGCCTCCCGAAGCCATACGTTCGAGGATGTGCAATGCCTGTTCTGCCCAGTCCTCACCTGTGACGCGAAGTAGGAATTCGAGAACTGGCTGTTGGGGAAATTTGGGTGCACCGCCAAAACCGCCATTCATCCCGTCGAACTGCAAAGCAATCTGTTCATAAGCAATGCGAAGAGTCTCGGCGTCTGGAACCCTCCCGGTCGGAATGTCCTCCGATATGGCCGCCACCAGGCGATCGGCTTGCTCGATCACATCGCTCCTGCGCTCCTGCCAGGCCGTTGACACCGTGGCCATGACCTCCCGGAAACTAGGCATCCCATGGAGCGGCTCATTGGGAAAGTAGGTGCCGGCAAAGAAAGGCCTCCCCTCAGGATCGAGCCATACCGTCATCGGCCAACCGCCCTGCCCCGACATCGCTTGGACAGCCTCCATATAGATGGAGTCGACGTCGGGCCGTTCCTCCCGATCGACTTTGATGTTCACAAAGAGCCGGTTCATCTCTTCAGCAGTCTCAGGGTTTTCGAACGACTCATGCGCCATGACATGACACCAATGACAGGCCGCATATCCAACGCTAAGCAACACGGGGACATCGCGACTTCGCGCCTCGGCAAAGGCTTCGTCACCCCACTCGTGCCAATCGACAGGATTATCCATGTGTTGGAGGAGATACGGAGAGGTGGCGTTGGCAAGACGATTGGGCATCAATGAAGCGTATAGGCCGGATAGATCAAGGGTTGCCGCGGCTAGATGAGGGCTTGTCCAGAGTCTATGTCATCAACGCCGAGCACCATCCGATTATCAGACGCCAGATAGATGAGATCGATGTTGACCCCAGCATTGGCAAAGCTGCGAGCGAGCTCCCCCAGCGCACCGGGCCTGTTCGCTCCGGCGGTCACCAGTACCTCACGTCGCCCTCGGACGACCAGTCCAGCTGATTCGAAGGCATCAGTAGCCCGGTCTGGATCGTCAACGAGAACATGCATCACACCCACACCCTCGCAGGCGAACCCGCAGCCACCCGAGAGATTCACTTCAGCCGCTGCCGCAGTCTCGCCGAGATCAGCGATCGTCCCGGGTTTGTTGACCAGCTCGACTTCTATATCCCAGGCCATTGATCTCCTTGAAGGTGGGAGGCCGAAACTACAGAAACCCGACGACATATGCCGACACCTGCCGCCCGCGCCTGCTCATTAGGGGTCTATACCCGATGGTCCTATGAATTCTTCAGCTACCGAGCAGGTTGGTTTCCATTGTGGACGCGCCCGGTGAATGGTCCGCGTCAAGCGGTGGGATGGGTTCGGTGAATGGATTGGCTCTCAACGTCTTGGCGAGGTGAACGAGGTTCAAAGCCATCCATTTGGTAGTCCGTTTCGTATACGCGTGATCCTGTCCCGCCTCGATGTACGACGGGCCTGGTCCAGCGTCTCCCACCCAATAGGTATCGGCATTCGGAGGAATTGCGCAACCAAAGTGCGATAGGTTGAAAAGCGTTGACTCTGCAGCTGCGTGGGCACCGTCTTCGTTTCCTGTAACGACGACACCAGCCACTTTGTTGTACAAAGGGAATTGGCCCCGTTCGTTGCGTTCTGCATAGGTGCCGTCGAGCCGTTCGATCACCTGCTGAGCAACGCTGGAGCGCAGTCCGAACCAGATAGGCGTTGCAATCACGATGATGTCGGCACGTTTGATCTTCTCGAGGATCAGTGGCCATTCGTCGCCATCGCCCTCGTCCGACGTTGCGCCTGGCTTGACGTTGTAGTCGACAACTCGAACCATCTCGCTTGCGACCTCGAGATGGTCGAGCCACTCGACGACCTTGTTCGCGAGGGTTTCCGTGTTCGATACGGCGGGCGATGGTTTCAATGTGCAGTTGAGAAATACTGCAGTCAGCTGTGTCACCTTTCACTCCTCTGTCAAACAATGGCGCTGCCATGTGGGACCCTACAATCGGAACCTGGGTGTATGAGTAGTCATCCGACGGTGGTGGCAACACGGGTTCCGTACGATGCGCCACATACTCCACTCTGCCAGTCCGAGAAGGTGGCTGCGTCTTCGCCTCGCTGAGTCGTATCCGAGAGCAACTCGCCTTGACCAGAAGACGGTGGCATCGAATACAGGCGGCTGCGGTCGGGACCGACGGGCACGGATCCGGCCCAATGATCTAAGCCTGTTATCGCTTTCTCATCGTGGTCGCGATCTCGACGCTACCTGGATGGTTCGCCGCTGACGATGATGGTCCTGGTCAATGCGTGGTGGGGATGGTCCGGTGCAATGAAAGGCCGACCATGCGTGTCGACATGGATGAGAGTGAGCGCTTACAGGTGCTGGAGCAGAAACGTATCCAGTTCGGCGTAGGCGAGGAGAGCCTCCGCTGATGTGGCTTCGAGCGCATAGTCGCCGTGAGAGACGCCTTCGAACACAAGCAGATCTGCGGTGACGCCGGCGGCTCGGAGTTTGGCGTGGGTGCGCACGGTGTTGCTCAAGAACAGGTCGCGGGTACCGGTGACCAAGAAGGTGGGCGGGAAACCGGTGAAGTCTCCGTAGATGGGGGAGATCAAAGGGTCGGTGAGGTCGCGGGCGCCGGCATAAAGCCGGACTGCGGAGGCAAGGATCCCGTCGTAACTGACGAGCAGCCGGTCGACACCTTCATTGGTGTAGTACGAGTCCCCGGTGCGGGTCAGGTCCGACCACGGGGTTCCGGCATAGAGCGCCCCAGGGATCTGGTGGCCGGCTCCGATGAGCTTGTGGACCGCAGCCAAGATCAGCCCGCTTCCGGCCGACACCCCACCGAGGGCCACCGAAGTCGCCGAGTGGGTAACGAGGAGGTGTTCCCAGACCACCATGACGTCATCCAAACCGGCCGGGAAGGGATGCTGGGGTGGCATCCGATAATCGATCGACAGCACCGGCATCTTGGTCCGGGCGGCGATCAACATGGCTTCGCCAAGCCCGGCCTCGCCAGCGTTCAACACGTACGCGCCGCCGTGGACATATACGAACAGGTGATCCTGGTGGCGACGGTCGATCTCGGGGGGTGACACCCGATAGGTGCGGACACCGCTAATGCGCTCTTCTTCGACGGTGAGCGCGAGCTGGTCGGCAAGCACGCGCACGTTGGCCCGGTTCAGTTCGTTGCGTTCCTCCACGAGAGTGACCCATTCGGCCTCGCTGCGCGGGATCAGCTGCCTCATCGCGGCAACGTCGGGCGGTGGGGTTTTGCGAATCGAGTCCGCTAAAACGTCGCTTGCACCCGCCGGCGCGGGAAGGTGGGTGGGGCCGATCTCCCAACCGTTCTCTTCGGTCTCGGGCATGGTCTCTTCTCCTAGGCGTGAGGCGTACGGAAAAAAAACCATACATACTCAATGGAGTCGATGCCGTCGAGAGGTAACACATAGCGAGCGGCACGCTCATCGACATCAAAGGCCCACCATCGCAAAGATCAGGCAGATACGGTCCATGCGGCGATGGTGCCGGGTGGCAACTTGATCGTCGAGGATTCACCGAGACCCACTCGTACTGACGAACCTCGCTCGACCTGGCACAAACCACCTTCAACCGGCTACATGGGCGCTCCGGCAACCTCACAGAGCTCACCGCGGATCCCGCGACAGGGCTGCTGCTCACACACGGCGGGAGTCAACGTTCAAGTTGGGATGATGGGTGGTGGGCAACAAACCGTCAGAATCCGAGTGGACATTCGCAACTGGGCAAACACCGACCTCTGGGACCCTGGAACCTCGACAACGCCGAGCCACCAACCAGGGCGACACCAGGACCAGGCAGGCGACTGCACGACAACGGCAACTGGTCAGGCGACCGCCACTGATAGTCGAGGAGGCGACCAACGAGGTGCCGTTTTGCCCTCTTTTCAGGATTGGCGAAATGGCGCATACCGAGTGATCTGTTCGACACTGCCGGCATGGTCTGTCAGGCGATATGGCTCACGCCATAGATGGAGCTAAGAAATCATCCGCTGAACTCATCGCAGAGACCGAAGCCGGCGACCGGGTCGACTGCGATCACGACTAAGGTCCCTCGCCCGAGATAGACGCACTGGAGCGAAGCACTCATGTCCGAGTCTGAGCAGAATCAGATAGCAGAAGAGGCCTACCTCTTTCTCTATCCGCTGGTCCTGATGGGTGTCACGCGGAGGGTGGGGACCAACGTCCCATTGGGAGTGAAGCCGGGTCTTGGCCCATCCAACGTGTTCTCTCATATGCCGGCGTTCCCGCCCGGGGATTTCAAAGAGGTGGTGCGACCCAACTTCGATACTCTGTATTCGATCGTCTTTCTGGATCTGACCGACGAGCCGATGGTGGTGTCGGCACCTAACACGGACGGACGCTATTACATGTTGCCGATGATGGACATGTGGACCGATGTTTTCGCCGCGCCCGGCAGTCGAACCACTGGTACCGATACGGGTCACTTTGCGCTGGTACCCCAGGGCTGGGACGGTGCAGTACCCGACGGAACGACTCGTATCGAGGCTCCGACACCATATGTGTGGATCATCGGCAGAACCCAGACCAACGGACCGGCGGACTACGAAGCCGTCAACCAGGTCCAGAGCGGCTTCGTTGCCACACCCCTGTCACGTTGGCCCGAAGCACCGCTGCAGGTCGACGCCTCCGTGGACGGGTCGGTAGACATGGACACGGCGCCGCTGGACCAGGTCAACTCTATGAGCGGCCTGGACTTCTTCTCTTACGCCGCTGAGCTGATGCAGCTCCACCGGCCCCATGTCACCGACCAGCCGATTACCGCTCGGATGGCACGTCTCGGACTCGATGCGGGCAAGCCGTTCAACTTCGATGCACTTCCCCAGGAGGCTCGATATGCTTTCGAGGGGGCACCGGGCTTGGCGCAGAAAACCATGCAAACTGCCCTTCCCAGACTCAATCCGGTGGTCAACGGCTGGTCGATCGGGCGTTCCAACATGGGCGTCTACGGCACTAACTATCTGTACCGCGCCGTTATCGCCATGGTCGGCCTGGGAGCGAACCTTGTCGAGGACGCCGTCTATCCAATGTTGCTCCACGACAGTTCCGGTGACGAACCGGTAGGAGATCACAACTATGTCCTCCACTTCGACGCCG
>QIDW01000452.1 GCA_003230435.1 Acidimicrobiia bacterium
GAGAATGTGGGGGATCTCCGAATTGGCGAGCGTGGACTGGTTGTCCTGGTTCATGGCGGCTTTTGGCGTCAGGAGTGGCAACGAGACACCACTGAGTCGTTGGCCGTGGACCTGACCGAACGCGGATTCAATACCTGGAATATCGAGTACCGACGGATCGGTAACGGTGGCGGATGGCCCGGCTCGGCGCACGACGTGCTGATGGCGCTCGACTTCGCTCCCCAGCTCGGCCTCGAAGTCGAGAAGGTTGCCGTAGTCGGACATTCGGCTGGTGGGCATCTGGCGCTCTGGTCGGTGGGACGGTCCCAAACCGAGATCAGCCAAGTTGTGGCAATGGCCCCGATCACTGACCTAGTGCGACACGCTGAATCGGGGATGTATGGCGCAACCGAAGCTCGGGCTCTTCTCGAGTCTGGGGCACCGCCAGTATCCGATCCAGGTGAAATAACGACGATCCTGGCCCACGGTGAGGACGATCGTCATGTTCCTTTTGAACACTCATCTGAGCTCGCCATTCGGAGTGGAATTGATTTGATCACGACCCCAGGCGGGCACTTTGACCTTCTCGAGCCGAGGTCTGATTCCTGGCAAAGGATCGTCGAGGCAATCGACCGCTCGATCTGATTCGGACGCCACACGCCGCGCTGTCCCCAGAGTGTGCGGTGCACCTGTTGATCGCTTCGACATTGTTCTCCACAGAGGGGTAGGGTCACAGACCCTGGGAGCGGGCGCTGGCCTGCCGTGGAGTCAAGTTCTATATGCGTTTGAGACGCCTTTCGTTTATCGCTGGTTGGGCCGCTGTGGCCCTGCTTGCTGTTGCGGGTTTTGCCGCCTTCGCAAGCCCAAGCCCGAGTTCGCAACAGGTGCAGGTGGAGGCTGCGTCTGAGTCCATGGGCCATACGAGTGGTGCCTACGCCGGACTTGCTTTCGCCCTGCTGGGTGGAGACCAATCCGCTACCAGCACTGAGCTCGACGTCCCTGAGGGATATCTCGACCCGAGCCTGCGGACGCTCAAAGCATTTGTTCAGGAGTCACAGACCGAGGACGACTCTTCGGAGGAGACGCACTCTTCAGCCGGGACCGTCGTATCGCCGACCTCTGGTTGGTTATCTGAGGTTGAGGTAAGGGCGCTGCTGAGTCTCTATTTCGCTCCCGAAGATGTGAACCGGGCCGTCCGGGTCGCCTGGTGCGAATCACGCTTCGATCCCGACTCGGTGAACCTCCGCACAGGTGGTGTGGGACTGTTTCAGCATCTGCCCAAGTACTGGGACGAGCGGGCGGCCAACGCCGGCTTCAGCGGATTTGAGCCAACCAACGCTGAGGCCTCGTCAGCGGCGGCGGCATGGGCCGTCTATCAGGGTGGCGGCTGGGACGTTTTCGGCTGTCAAGGATGAGGGCCGACGTCTTGTGACTGGTGCCCCCCACCTGAAGCGGCTTGTAAATGATCCAGGCTCGCCAGAGCTCCCATATCGCTGAGGACCATCTCGGTCGCCTTTCTGAACTGGCCGTCTTGCGCCTCGGGGGCCATCGAGAAGAAGTCGACTGCAAGACGGGCGGCTGTGTACGGCTCGTTCACCCCAGAGAGCGCGGTGCGAGCCCGATCAACGGACCCCTCTCGGACCGCGGTCGCCCAGGCGGCGATCGAACCCACAAGCGGAGCGCATGAGGAGATAGCCAACTCCTCAGCCTTCTGGGTCAGAAGATCGACCTCATGCCAGTCGCCCAGTGCCACTGCCAGGGGGAGCCGGGCACGGATCCAGTAGATGTGGTGGGCGGGCGCTGACAAGTCACTTGCATCTTCGAGAAGGTTCAGGGCGTGCTCGGCGTCGATGAACGGGCGGACCCTTTCGACCATTTGCAGTTCGACGATAGGAATCCGCTTGATGTCGGGAAGGGCTGATTGAAAGAACTGCAACGCTTCATAAGCCTCCTCCCGAAGTCCTCGCTCAAACAAGGCGAGAGTCCGGCCAATAACTGCCCCGCCCCCGAAGTCGCACACAAGCCCACTGTCGTCTCTGATGAGTCGTAGCAAATCCTCGGAACCATCGAGAATCTCAGCGAACTGGCCGTTGGGCACCAGGTAGCCTGTCGAGGCTCGAATCCCATGGATGTGTTGATGAACACCCATCGACGCTGCATCCGCCGCAACAATCGCTCCTACCTCCCGCGAGTCCTCATAGCGACCAATCTCCGTCAGGGAGATCGCCGCCGTAACCAACATCTCGTGTGCTTGACGGCGGTCTACCATCGTCGAACCGAGGTTGATCATGCGATCGGCAAGCTCACCCAACTCGCAGAAGCCCTCTTCCCTAAGACACATCCCGAAAGCGTCGAGGGCGTGAGATAGGAGTTTTTCCGACCCGAGCCTTTCACTGATCGCGATAGCGCGTTCAGCGTCGGCCTTCACTTCCTGTGAAGAACGTGCGAGCAGTTTCCGGCGACCCCAAACCGATCTTCCTGTCAGTAGGGCTGCGAGTTCGAGCGTCTCTTCATCCTCTCCGATCTCGTCGAGCCGTCGCTGGACTTCCTTGACCGCTTCAGGTTTCCAGTCTTCATTGCTGAAGGCGCCGCCGTAGCGAGACCAAAGCAGCGTTGCCTCGGTGATCGCCGCGGAGGTCATCTCCTCATCCCCGGCTTGGCGCGCCGCGGTAATAGCGTCGACGTATACGGGCCACGCCTCATCCACACGAGCCGCCGCGTGCAGCGATGCGGCCTTGAGAAGAAGAGGGCTGAGTCGCTCCTCATCAGTGGCTGCTAGAGCCAACGCTCGATCGGCATAGCCGACTGCCTGTTCGATCGAGAAACGACGTCGGGCTGCCCTACCCGCTTCCACCAGAGTCTCGAGAGCCTTCGATCGCACTTCCTCGCCGCGCTTTGGATCGTCCATCCACGCCAGGCGGGCCACATCAGGTTGTGCGGCTGCGCCATAGTGATGAGCGATTACCTCAATGAACTCGTCGCGACGATCCGAAGCGAGCTCCTCGGTCCAGTCGGCCACGGCCGCATGAGTCGCGGCCAGGCGTCTCCTGGGGATCGACTGGTAGGCAACGTCACACATAAGCCCATGCCTGAACGTCATCTCGTGCTGACCCGGTAAGGACGTGACTGGCCGTGTGACAACGAAACCACCGCGCTCCAGCGTCGCGATGGAGGCTGAGACATTCGCCCCTCGAATTCGTTCGAGCGGGGCGGGCCAGAACACGTCACCAATGACGGCGGCATCCTGAAGAACCTCACGGTCGACCGGCGCCAACTGGTCAATACGGGCGGCGAGCAGCGATCGAGCCGAGTCAGGTACGGGCCCGGGTCCGACTTTGATTCCGGCCAGGTCTTCCTCCATCGAGTGGCGGGCCAGCTCCTCAGCAAAGAACGGGTTTCCGCCGGCAGAGGCGCGAAGTCGACGTCGAACGTCGTCACTCGCGCCGGGGAGGAGCTGTTCGGTGAGCTGACCGAAGCTGTCATCGGTGAGTGGGCCCAAGCTGATCTGAGACGGAAGCGCTCTCGCGCCCCATCCTGCCTGCTGCTCCAAGAAGACCGGGCGTGCCGTTGCCACAATCATGAGAGGACCGACAGCACGAAGGGCGAGCTGCTCCAGCATGTCGAGCAGAGGAGTCTCGGCCCAGTGAACGTCCTCGAACAGAAGCACCGTCGGCTCCTCGGCAGCCAATGCGGAGGCAAGCGTCGGCCATGCCAATTGGAGTTCCTCGCCTGCCGATTGCGGCGAAAGACTGTCGATGGGGTTGTCCTCCAAAGCGATCCCGGCCGTAACGGCGAGTGTGTTCACCAGCCAGCCTCCGTCCGGGACCGAGGCCGGAGGCAGCTCGGCGACCATTTCCGCCAACTTCGACCCTGCCTCCTCGGAGTCATCGTCGAGGGTGATCCCTGCCGCTTCCCAAAGAACTTCACGCAACGGCCAGAAGGTGATCCCCTCCCCGTAAGGCAGGCACCGCCCGACCAAGGTTCTCACCTTCTCGGACACTCCGTTGAGAAACTCCGCTGCCAGCCGACTCTTTCCGATGCCGGCCTCGCCGAGAAGGACCACGAGCTTGGGTCGGCCGCCGCTGATCGCTTGGTCCATGAGTGCCTCGATCATCGCCAGCTCTGCTTCCCGGCCAACCATCACTGTCTCGATCGATTGCCGTTCGCTCCCCCGTGGCTCCCCGGCCGTCCACACGGCTTGAGGCTCAGTCTTTCCCTTGAGGTCAATCTCACCCAGAGGCTCGAAAGCGAACCAGGTGCTCGCCGAGTCCCTGGTTCGCTGGCCAACCACAGTGGTCCCGGGTTGTGCGTGTCCTTCGAGGCGAGCGGCCACGTTGAACACGTCACCCGCCAACATCGCGTGGGCGTCTTGGGAGGTCAGCACCTCCCCCGTGTTGATTCCGATGCGCATCGCCAACTCGACGCCATAGCGTTCCTTGAGCACAGGATTCGTCTCGCTCAGTCGTCGATGCATGTCAGAAGCTGCGCGCACCGCCCTGGCCGCATCGTCCTCATGGGTGGTCGGAACACCAAAGACAGCCACCACCGCGTCACCGATGTACTTCTCGACCGACCCGCCGAGGGCGACGACGACCTGGGACATAGTCTCGAAGTAATCCGTCAGAAGTGCGCGCAACGACTCGATGTCGAGCGTCTCGCCAAGACCGGTGGAATCCTCAAGATCGGCAAAGAGGACGGTTACCAGCTTTCGGCCCTCGGTGGACGTCTTCAGTTGTGGGTCGGATTCAGCTGTCATTGCTTGCTGGGCTACGTAGAGCAGCCCCCTTCGTAGTGAGATCCTGCCAGACGAGGTCCAAGAACGCCTCTTTGTGTCACGCTTTCTCGGTGTTCTCACGGACCTTCTAACTAGACGTGTGCACACCCATCAATCACCGAAAGTCACGGGACTTCACCGTTCGTACTCCAATAGGTTCGAAGTCTCTGGCCACGATGTTGGTGACACCGTCGTAAAACTCAAGACGCCCATGAATCACCAGGGCGGGGCTCTTTCGCACCACGTTCCGATGTTTTGCCCACACCTCGGGCAGCACCACGATGTTCAACAGTCCGGTCTCGTCCTCGAGGTTGAGGAAATAGACACCTTTGGCCGTCCCCGGTCTCTGTCGGTGGGTGATCACCCCGGCCACACTGATTCTGG
>QIDW01000111.1 GCA_003230435.1 Acidimicrobiia bacterium
TTTCACGGCCCGACACTCTCGTTCAAGGATCATGCCCTCCAAGTCGTGGTCCGACTTCTCGAACGTGAAGTTCATCACGGAACCATCCTCGGCGCTACTAGCGGCGACACAGGCTCGGCGGCAATCGAGGCCTGTCGAGGGTCGAAGCACTTGGACATCGTGATCCTCTTTCCCGAAGGAAAGGTTTCTGAGTTCCAGCGTCGCCAGATGACCACAGTTTCCGACGAGAATGTCACCGCTGTTGCCGTCAGGGGGACGTTCGACGACTGCCAGGCACTGGTGAAGCAGGCCATGACCGACCGGCCTGGGTTGCTTGCAATCAACTCGATCAACTGGGCTCGTATCGCCGCCCAGGTCGGTTATTACCTTCACGCCGGCACCCGGATCGGGGAGCCGTTCGATGTCGTGGTCCCCACGGGCAACTTCGGCAACGTCTATTCCTGTTGGCTGGCGAAACAGATTGGGGTCCCCATCGAGACGATCACTATTGCCAACAACGCCAATCACGCGTTGGCTGATCTTGTGGAGACCGGCGTGATGAAGCCGTCTGCGGTCTTGGCCACAACCGCTCCGGCCATGGACATCCAGGTGCCGTCGAACCTGGAGCGTTTTCGGGAGGACCCAGCGGCCGAGTTCTTGGCGGGATGGTCGAGTGACGTCGAGATTCGGGAGGCTATTGCTTCGGTGTCCAGAGTCGACGGTTATGTCCTCGATCCCCACACTGCCACGGCCTGGAGAGCTGGTACCGAAACACTCGGGGACCGTCCACAATTGGTTGTGTCCACCGCACATCCGGCCAAGTTCAGCGATACCGTCTCCAGTGCTCTCGGTCGGCCTCCCGAACTTCCTCCTGGTTTCGATCATCTCATGGATCTTCCCGAAAGAGTGGTGACGATCGACGCCAATCCTTCAGACCTGGACAGGCTGATCCGATAGAGATACCGGTCGCTGCTTTGCGAAGGATTCGTAAGCGGCTACGATGATGTCAGTTGCCAGTCCCAGATTTGGCAGCGACCCACACGCAATAGCCACTGAAGGCGCGCCCCTTATTGTGTTGCGTCGCGGTGGTTCTCCATCCGATTGGACCCCCTCAAAGAGGGACGATTCACGAAGGATCCAATGACTACACGAGCTCAACTACAGAGCAAGTCAATCGACGAACTGAGGGAGATTGCCCAGGCAGCAGAACTCCAAACCGACGGACTCCAGAAGTCGAAGCTGATCACGGCGCTGATGAACGCCGGTCATGTCGTCGAGGACGCCCCAGCCGAGGTTGTCGACCTACCAAAAGCGACTCCTCGCACCGAGAGGCCGGCAGCCGATGGGTCAGCTGTCGGAGCCCCACCCAGAGACGGTGCGAGCTCACGCCAGCGTGACGATGACCGTGGTGGCCAAGGCGGTCAGCGTGACGGCCAAGGCGGTCAAGGTCAGCGTCGCCGCAATCGTCGCCGTCGTGACGAGGAGCAGATCCCCGAAGGCGATCTCGAAGTGCGCGAGGGTCTCTTGGATATCCTCCCTGAGGGATACGGCTTTCTTCGCGTCACCGGCTACGTCTCCGGTGAGAGCGACGTGTACGTATCCGCCAACCAGGTTAGGAAATTTCATCTCCGCAAAGGTGACACGGTCTCCGGCCCGATTCGCCCTCCTCGTTCCAAAGAGAAATTCCCCGCAGCCGTCCGAATCGCCAAGGTCAACGGCGTCGATCCCGACGAGGCGATGAAGCGGCCAAAGTTCGAAAAGCTCACACCGCTTTTCCCCGATGACCGTCTCCGTCTCGAGGTTGACGGCAAACCCAACAACACCCTCACCCGCATAATCGACCTCATCGCACCCATTGGAAAGGGCCAGCGTGGTCTGATCGTCTCACCGTCGAAGGCCGGTAAAACCACGGTTCTTCAGGAGATCGCCCAGTCGATTACGGAAAATAACCCTGAGTGCCATCTGATGGTGGTCCTTGTGGACGAGCGTCCCGAGGAGGTCACCGACATGCAGCGCTCGGTGAAGGGTGAAGTCGTCTACTCGACCTTCGACCGTCCCGCCGAGGAACATACTCAAGTTTCCGAACTGGCCGTCGAGCGTGCCAAGCGACTCGTCGAATCAGGGGATGATGTCGTCATCATCCTCGACTCGATCACCCGTCTTGCCCGTGCCCACAACCTGGCGACCCCAGCCTCCGGTCGCATCCTCTCCGGTGGAGTCGATTCCCAGGCGCTGTACCCGCCGAAACGTTTCTTCGGAGCTGCTCGAAACCTCGAGGAAGGTGGCTCACTCACGATTCTTGCAACCGCCCTCATCGAGACGGGCTCCAAGATGGACGACGTCATTTTCGAGGAGTTCAAGGGCACCGGAAACATGGAGCTCCGTCTCGATCGCAAACTTGCTGACAAGCGCATCTACCCGGCCGTCGACATCGCGGCGTCGGGAACAAGGAAGGAAGAGCTTCTGTTCGACAAGACTGAGCTCGCTCAGGTTTGGAAGCTCCGTAGAGTGCTGCTGGCGCTCGAGCCAGGCGCAGCAATTGAGCTACTGATCGATCGACTCAAGACAACAAAGTCCAATGCCGAGTTCCTCGCCGAAGTGGCGAAGACCACTGGCTGAACCAGGAGACAGCGTGAAGACTGACATTCACCCAACTTATGACGTCACCAACGTGACCTGCTCGTGTGGCAACACCTTCGTCACCCGGAGCACCAAGCCTGGTGACATGCACATCGAGCTATGCAACGAGTGCCACCCCTTCTACACCGGCAAACAGAAGCTCGTTGACACCGGTGGGCGCGTCGAGCGCTTCCAGAGGAGATACGGCAAGAGCACTTTCACCAAGGCTGGAGCTCCCGACGCCGAGGCAGAGGCCACTGACTCAGAGTGAGCCGGCCACTCCAGATGGGAGTGGACACATCGATCCGGCGAAGACCGTCGGAGGTCAGGCGGTACTAGAGGGCGTCATGATGCGCGCCCCGGAAGCTTGGTCCGTGGCTGTCCGCCAGCCAGACGGCCAGATCATCGCCCGACGTGACGAGTTGGGCAGGCTCAGCGAGCGAAACCGATGGGCGCGAGTTCCATTCGTCCGAGGAATCTTTGTGCTCGGCGAATCTCTCACGCTCGGATTCAGGGCCCTTTCTTGGTCGGCTCAGAAGGCTACCGATGAGGAGGAAGAACCCCTTACCGGAGCCCAGATCGGGTGGACGATGACGCTGGCGCTCCTCTTTTTCGCCGGTGTCTTCATCCTTCTCCCCGCATTTGCAGCCGGCGTTGTCGAAGACGACTCGGGGATAATTTTCAACATCGTTGAGGGTCTGGTCCGACTGTTCCTGTTCGTCGGATATATCTGGCTGATCGGCCGGTCCAAGGAAATCGCCCGGGTTTTCGAATATCACGGGGCCGAGCACATGTCGATCCATGCCTACGAGGCCGGAGAACCACTCAGCGTGGAGTCGGTTGCGCGTTACCGTCCGGAGCATCCCCGTTGTGGCACCAGCTTCCTGCTCATCGTCGTGCTCGGGTCGATCATCTTCTTCACTTTCTTTGGCGTTCCGAGCGGAATCCTGTTCCTCGTTGCATCCCGTCTCATCGGCATACCGATCATTGCCGGATTCGCCTACGAACTGCTCCGCTGGTCTGGGACGAGACCCGGCGGCGGGCTTGCTCGGGTCCTCGCCGCGCCGGGCATCTGGCTTCAGAAACTGACCACGGCAGTGCCCGATGAGTCTCAGATCGAAGTCGCAGTATCCAGCCTCATGGTCGCCCTGAATGCTGAGTCCGCCATAGAGGTAGTCAATCGGGGCGGTGTTCCAGACGTTGCCATCGCTGCCCGCGATGACGTCTTCGGCCGGGAGAAGTGATGGATCCGGCAGTCGAGGTCCGGCTGGGTGAGATCGAGGCTGTCTTCGAAGAAGTCGAGGCGTCACTTGGCGACCCGGATGTGCTCGCCGATCCAACCAAGCTCGCGGAGTTGGGGAAGAGACACGCCGACCTGAGGGAAGTTGTCGGTGACATACGTCTATGGCGTCAGGCCAAGACCGACCTCGATGACGCTCGCGATATGGCGAGCGACCCTGACATGGCGGCCCTCGCCGAAGATCTCGAATCCGAAATCGAGGGCATTGAGGATCGGATAAGGGTTGCCCTGATCCCGACAGATCCCAACGACAAGAAGGACGTCATTCTCGAGATCCGTAAGGCGACCGGAGGTGACGAGGCGGCCATCTGGGCCGGCGACCTACTTCGGATGTACGAGAAGTACGCCGAAAGGCTCGGATTCAAGATTGAAGGCCTGGATTCGTCCCCGTCGGAAACGGGTGGCTACGACAAGATCACCGTCGCTGTGAAGGGTCGCGGTGCGTATTCCAAACTCAAGTACGAGGGTGGAGTGCACCGGGTTCAGCGTGTTCCCAAGACAGAGTCGCAAGGGCGGATTCACACGTCGACTGCGACGGTGGCTGTGCTGCCGGAAGCCGAAGAAGTCGACATTCAGATCGATCCCAACGAGGTGAGGGTCGACGTGTATCGGTCGACCGGTCCCGGCGGTCAATCGGTGAACACCACCGACTCCGCGGTGCGACTGACCCACGAGCCGTCGGGTCTCATTGTCTCGATGCAGGACGAGAAGAGCCAGCTGCAGAACAAGGAAAAGGCGTGGCGGGTTCTGCGAGCACGGCTACTTCAAGCCGAACAGGAGCGAGCGCAGGCCGAATTGGCGGGGGAGCGCCGCACCCAAGTCGGGACCGGTGGTCGATCGGAGAAGATTCGGACCTATAACTACAAGGGGAATCGGGTCACCGACCATCGTATCGGGCTAACGATTCGCCGCCTCGACCAGATTCTCGAAGGCGACCTCGACGGCTTCGTCGACGCTCTCGCCGCCAACGAACAGGCTCAATTGCTCGCCAAAGGCGAGTGAGCAACCGCGAAAAAGGATCTGTCATTGATTCTTTCCCGTGGTCGACCAGAATCTACCTGTTGGAATCGTTTCGGGCGGTGATCGCTACCGAATCTCTCAGAAGGTGTCAGACTTGCGCACGATGGACTCCATCCCGGAGCATGAACTCATTCGCCTCGAGGCCTTGGTCAGCGCAGATCAGCCGTTGGAGACGCTGATCGAGCGCAGTGCAGTACATCGAGGGAACTGCCGCCTTCGGGCCTCTCCATCTGGCTGTCGATGACCGTGTGTTGGTTCCCAGGCCCGAGACGGAAGGTCTATTCGACATCGCTTCTCGAATGGTCCGCCACCCGGAAGTGATTCTCGATCTTTGCACCGGATCCGGCGCCCTTGCCTTGGCACTCAAGAAGGAGTTTCCCGGGGCAT
>QIDW01000334.1 GCA_003230435.1 Acidimicrobiia bacterium
TCGAACCACCATTGGTGGCCAACAACCTCGACAACCATCGAGTCGGAGTCACATCCGGTGAGCTCGAACACAGCCGAGACCGTTGGCACCGAGATCGCCGCAAGGATGAGGGCTGGGATGACGGTCCAAATCACCTCGAGCTTGGCGTTGCCGTGTAGTTGCTTTGGCTCCTCCGCGCCGTCCTTGCCCCGATCCCGGAAAACGAAAACCATCACGACGATCGCACCCATCACCAGCACGAATACAGCAGCGGCGATCCAGAAGACCAACCAGAAGAGACCATCGATGCGCTCCGCATTCGGACCAGCCGGCTCGAAGGTCGTCAACGGGGCATCCTGAATCTCAATAAGCGAGCACGATGCAAGAAGGACGGTCACGCCGACCAACGCAGCTAGACGAGTTAAACGGGGTCGGAGCCGGACCATCGGGACGGCATCATACGGAGAATCCCAGCGTCCGACCAACTTAGTGCTCTCCTACGTAAATACGGTCGCATGTTTCGGCGAGACAGGGGCGTCGCCTCGCCAGGACGCAGTACGAAGGCGCACCCTCAGCGGTGCGTCGAGGACGAGGACGCCGCGAGCGGCGTCATCTGTCCGTTGAAACGTCAGCGTATTTGCGTTGGGGGGCACTTAGTTGCCACCTAGCTGGAAACCGGACGGATCATGGAGACACGGCTTCGAACGCGCGGGATAGCTCGTCGTCGGACGCGGCTCCCTCGAAGGCTGCCCGCACCATCCCTTCGGCGTCCGTCACGAAGACCCAGGTCTCGGAGGGAAGGCTCCAATCGGCAACCGAAGGGACGGGTATCAGATCGTCTAGCGCGCTCGCCTGAATGTTCTCGTAAACCTCGACATGGACGTAGTTGAGGGACGGGAATCCAGCCGACAAATCCTTGACCTGGTCCAATAGCGGTCCACAGGCCTGCGTCGTGCACCAGGCGGGTGAGGCGAAGATGATCACCGTCGGGCCGGACTCGACTGCCTCAGCCACACTCAACTCATAGAAGGACGGGTCCGGATTCGGGTCCGACGTCAAGTCGACCAGTTTGACATCGGCCGAGGTGCGGGTATCAGATCTGGGGGCGTCATCCCCCTGACTCACCACAAGTGGATCCTCGACCGTCACCAGACCCACGGGCCCGAGCTCACCAAAACGACCGGCGTCGAGGGTTATCTGAAATGTCTCCGGTTCCGGAATGTCCATGTAGAACGCGTAGAGACCTCGAACGTCGGGCACCAACCAGACAAACTCGCCGGTGTACTCGCCTAACGGCGAGCCAGTGCTATCTCGAAGCGTCGCAACCACCTCTACGTCGGGAGAGCCGAGAGATTCTCCGCTCTTGAAGTCGGCCAACGCCACCATCACTCGCTGCTCACCAACACCCACGCTTCCCGGGAACGAGACGATCCGAGGAAACGCCGCGACATCGGAGGAGCAGGCCGCAAGCAAGAGACCACTGAGTGCCATCCCGACGATAAGAGGCTTCAGAGCAGGACGTCCAGCATCACAGCGGCAAAAAGGACGGACAGATACACGGTCGATGTGGTGAACAAGCGAATCGCCTGACTCGGCTCCCGATAGACCAGCCATGTATCCCAGATGAACCAAGACCCCAGGATGAGCGATGCCGTCAGGTATATCCACGACATGTCTCCTAGAGGCACGAGCAGCAAGGAAACACCCACCATCAGACCCGTATAGAGCAGCATCCTTCTGGTGGTGGCCTCGACACCCACTACGACTGGAAGCATCGGGATCCCGGCCCGCTCGTAGTCATCCTTGTAACGCAGAGCCAGAGCCCAGAAGTGGGGTGGTGTCCAATAGAACACGACCAGGAACAGCACCCAGGCAGATACGCCGACAGTTCCCGTCACGGCCGCCCAGCCAACCAGCACCGGGGCCGCACCTGCGGCCCCTCCGATGACGATGTTCTGAACGGACTTTCGCTTTAGAGCGATGGTGTAGACGAACACATAGAAGAGAAGGGCAGCAGTGGAGATCGATGCGGCCAGAAGGTTGGTGGTCACCGCCAGCCAAACGAATCCGGCCACCCCGAGCACGATGCCGAACACCATTGCGTTGGTGGGAGGCACCTCGTGCCGGGCGAGCGGCCGATCACGAGTCCGATTCATCAGCTCATCGATGTCCCTGTCCAGGTAGCTGTTGAGCGCATTGGCCCCGGCGGCCGAGAGAGTTCCGCCGATGAGAGTGGTCAAAACCAGCCATGTGCCGGGCCAACCGTCCGCAGCCAGAACCATTGCCGGAACGGTGGTTATCAATAGCAATTCGATGATTCGCGGCTTGGTCAGAGCCACGTACGCGGCAACCCGAGAACGCATCACAGGGGAGGATTCCATTACGACTTGGGGGCCGTCGGAATCAGTCGACATCGGCACTCTCCTTCCAACCAAAGACGTGACCGGTGACGATAGACGCCACCCGAAAGAACCGAATCGAATCTGGTTTGATGGTGAAGATTCTTCGATTGTTCTCGTTTCGAGGGTCAGACCTCTGGAATCTGTCGGTGGGGTCCCGTATGATACGAACATATGTTCGATACGGATGCGATTCTCGAGTTGACCCATGCCGAACTGGCTGGGGGGTCAGTGGAATCTGTGGAGTCTGACCGTCAGGTGTTGCCCAAGGATTTGGAGTTGATTGCTCCGGGTCCGTTTCTTGGCGCAGTGCTCGAGACCGTCGACCCGACACGGCTGAATGGCCACGATGCTGTCCGTTATGTCAAGGCGAGTGCTCGCATGGAGGCACACTTCGCGGCGAAATGTCTGGCCGGCACTGCCGAGATTGCCTATTCGCCGCCGAGTGGTCCCGGTGCTGAGGTTGTCCGAAACCCAGAGGAACTCGAGTTTGCCTCCACCGAGGTGGCGACAGCCCTGACCTTGACACGTCGTGCTGCTGACGCCGAGATGGGTCTCGCCTTGCAACTTTGTGAACGTCTACCCGCAGTGTGGAGGGCTCTGGATGAGGGCCGGATCGATGTCAGACGGGCTCGGGAGTTCGACAAACAGACCGCCCATCTCCCAACCGGCGAAGCTCGTGATCTCGTCGATCGTGTCATCACCGACGCTACTGACCTCACCACCGGCCAGCTCAGAGCCCGCCTCCAACGCCTGAGCCTGGAAGTAGACCCGCAAGCCGCTAAGACTCGATACGAGGAAGGCGTTGGTGAGCGCCGCCTCCAAAGGGAGGCCAATCCCGATGGGACCGCCAGTCTCTTGGGGCTCAACCTGGCACCCAACAAGACAGGAGCCGCCTTCACCAAGATCAACGACGTCGCCCAGCGCCTGAAACGAAAGGGGGATCCCCGGACCATGGATCAAATCCGCGCCGACGTGTTCCTCGACCTACTCCTTGGTGGCCACCGAGCCAGAACATCACGAAAAGGCTTTGTCGACATCCGGGTCGACTTGAAGACACTCACCGAGCTAACCGGGACTCCTGGAGAACTGGCCGGGTACGGCCCAGTCATCGCAGACATCGCCCGACAAGTAGCCCTTGACCAGCCAAACGCTGAGTTTCGGTTCGCGGTCACCAATGACGATGATCAGATAGTCCACGTCGGCACCACCAAACGGCGACCCACCTCTTCGATGAAACGCCTGGTTCAGGCCCAGCATCCAACCTGTGTGTTCCGCGGCTGTCGGATGCCGGCAATCGACTGCGACATCGACCACCGCGTAGCGGTGGTCGAAGGTGGTCCCACGACTCCCTGCAACCTCACACCACTATGTCGACACCACCATCGGGCTAAACACGACGGTGGCTGGAAATATGTCAAACATCGCGACGGATTCACTTTCATAAGCCCCCTCGGTCACCACTACACAAGCGGAGCCTTAAATCAGGAACGAGTTCAGCTCGTCGAGAATGCGGTCCGGATGTGACCAGACCACCTCGTGGCGTGCTCCCACAACCTCGACAACTCTGGCTTCTGGAATCAGGCCGGCCAGCTCGTATTGCCATGCCGGCGGAACCAGCAGGTCATCTGTCGGGATGATCACCATGGTCTTGATTCCAAGCCTGCCTATCCATTGCCGCGAATTGAATCGCACAACAGCCAACGTCGCTTGTGCTCCGGTGTCGGGGATTCGCCGATGAGTCTCTTCCCACAACCAACGGCTATGCCGGCGCTCTACGGCACCGGTGGCGAGGAGGTATCCGGTGCGAACCTCTGGAGTGCCGACACCTGTGAATCGCTCCCACGCCCTTGTGAGAATGGCACCCACCTGTCGGATCCACTTCATGTCGTCGGGATGGGAAGCGAATGTGGCTATCAAGACGAGGCTCGATACTCGACCGGGGTGACGGTAGGCGAGAGCCTGGGCGATGGCCCCGCCCATCGAGTAACCCACAACATCTATGGCCCCGATGCCGAGATCGTCAAGGACGGCAGCGATGTCGTCTGCAACATCCTCAACTTCATATCGCTGTGATGCCTGAGGGGCCATTCCGTGGTTGCGATGGTCGACCATGATCACCCGTCGATAAGTGGCCAGTTTCGGACCGATCTGATACCACTCCCCGAGAGAGGAGCCCCCCAAACCATGGATCAGAAGGATCGGATCGCCGTCCTCCGGCCCGGCCTCACGAACAAGAAACTCCTCGTCACCGACGAAAACCGTTCGCCCCGACAATCGCCAGGGATGCCCCTGGGGGGCCTTGAATTGTGGCTTGAAGGTCGGCCCAAAGAGTCTCCATACCAGCCAGGAGCGAAATACCCATCGCAGCAACCTCATGGCTTCAGATCTCCAGTCGTGAAACTCAACTCATCCACCGGCCGACCTCCGACCAGGTGCTCGTCAATGATCCTGTCGAGTTTGTCGGCATCCAAACCGGCATACCAGGTGCCTTCGGGATAAACCAGCGCAATGGCGCCTTGTTCGCAAATCCGCAAGCAGTCGACTTTGGAACGGAGCACCTTGCCTGTCCCTGGCTCGACCCAATCGGGATCGACCTCCATCTCGCCCTGCCATCTGGGAGGGGCCGAGGCAAGATTCGTTTCCTTCAGCCTTGACTTGAGATGACGCCAGAGCTCGTTGGTGATCTCCCTCGCTGCGCACTTCGGATTGCTCTGGTCCGCGCA
>QIDW01000138.1 GCA_003230435.1 Acidimicrobiia bacterium
TCCAGACAGATAACGAAGACGCCTGAGGCGAACTCACTCCCTCACCACTTCGCTCAGGTAGAGAAAGACCCCCTCTCCTCCCAGGGGGTCTTCTCGCGTCAGTTCAGAAACTCGGCAACCCACTCATCTACAGGGTTGGCGAGGATCTCGTCGATGCGGCCGGTCTGGACGATTGACCCCTCCCGCATGATCGCCAGACGGTCGGCCAGCGCCGATGCCTCGTCCCGGTCGTGAGTGACAATGACAGCGGTTACGCCGCGTTTGTCGAGTACTCGGCGTGTGTCGAGAACGAGTCGCTTTCGAAGGTTGCGGTCGAGAGCTCCGAGCGGCTCGTCCAACATCACCAGACGCGGCTCGGGTGCCAGTGTTCGCGCCAACGCGACTCGCTGTTTCTCCCCGCCCGACAGGGAGTCGATTGGACGGTCTTCAAAACCACTGAGGTCCACCCACTCGAGAGCCTTGCTCACTTCCTCGACGACGTTGTCGTGCCCGGCCATCTTCAGTCCGAATGCGACGTTTCCAGCAACGTCCATATGAGGAAAGAGGGCATAACCCTGGAACATCAGCCCGAACCGACGTAAGTGGCTTGGCACTCCGATAATCGATTCACCGTCCCACGTGATGTCGCCGGACTGAATCTCCGCCAGGCCTGCCACAGCTCGCAACAAGGTGGTCTTGCCGGATCCTGAGGGTCCGAGGACGGCCACGATTTCGCCGGCAGTGACGCTCAGCGACGCGTTTTTCAGCACCTGTGCATCACCAAGTGTCACGTCGATTGTGGCTACCCCGAGCATCAGAACCTGCCGATCTCGCCAACCTGGGCACGGTCGATCCACATGACGATTCCTGCGGTGAGGACAGCGAGGACAACAGCCATCGCCATCGCCATGCCAAATGATGTCTCGCCGGGGCGACCGAGCAGTCGGAAGATCATGGTTGGGATCGTCGGCGTGTTTGGCCGCGCGACAAAAGACGTGGCACCGAATTCGCCGAGGGATACAACGAAGGCGAATGCGGCCCCAACGAGGGCAGCCTTGCTGACTATCGGAAGGTCGATCTCTCTCCAAACTCGGGAGGGAGACGCGCCGAGTACTGTTGCCGCCTCTCTTGTTTCGGCCGGTATGGATCGCAACGTCGGAACGGTCGAGCGGACTACGAAGGGCACGGCCACCAGGGCGTGAGCGATGGGTACCAGCCACGCCGATGCTCGAAGATCGACCGGCCAGTCGAGAGCGACAATGAAACCGAACCCAACGGTCACGGCTGATGTTCCGAGAGGCAGCATCAGAGTGAGGTCAAACCATCTCGAGAGAGAACCTCCTCGACGCCTGGTGATCACAGCTGCTGCCATCACGCCCACCATGGTGGCGATGCCCATCGCGATAAAGGCAAAAAGAAGGCTGTTCCCCACCGCGGAGATTGGGCGTCCGACAACGCGATCTGTTTCGAACAGCCCGCGGTAGAACTCACCGGAGAGGGAGCGTGTCAGGAGTGCGAGCAAGGGAATGGAAAGCGCTCCGATCGTCGCCATAACTGACAGGGCCACCGCGACCCGGCCGGGACCGCGGGGGATACGACGGTTGGAAGCTCGCTCCAACGTCCAGGTGACTGATTTTTTCTCCTGGTACCTCGAATAGGCGTAGAGGGCGCCTGTGACGCCGACCAACTGGACGACCGCCAGGGCGGCCGCGAGCGGCAGGTCGAACAAAGTGACCGCCTGCCGATAGATCTCAACCTCGAGGGTCGCATACTCAAAACCTCCGAGGATCAGAACAACGCCGAACGATGTGAATGTGAAGAGGAAAACTATTGAGGAGGCAGCGGCAATAGCCGGACCGAGGAGCGGCAGGGTGATCCGGCGGAACACCTCCCAACCGGTTGCCCCGAGGACACGAGCGGACTCCTCGAGCTGGGGGTCGATTCTCGACCAAAGGGTCGACACGGTCCTGACGACGACGGCAGTATTGAAAAAGACGTGAGCGGCGAGGATTGCCCAGATCGAGCCGCTGAAGCCGAGGGACACAAAAGCCGTTCCGACTACAACGGTCGGAAGCACAAACGGCACCGTGATCAGGGCTGTGGCGAATCGTCTTCCACGAAACTCATATGTGGAGATGGCCCAGGTGAGAGGTGCGGCGACGACAAGGGTCAAGATCGTCGAAACGGTTGCCTGCCACAAGTAGCCGGGCTTCCAGGCCGTTGACACCGATGTTGAGCTCCGCCAGGCCAAGCCCGAGGATGCGGGCAACCGGGTAGATGAAGAAGTATCCAATGAAGACCACCGGGACGGCAGCAACTGCCACCCATCCCCAGCTGATCTTCCTCATCAGCCCTCCATCACCTCGATCCATTCTTTGATCCATCGATCCCGGTTCTCGGCGATGTACCTGGCGGAGAAACGCGTCGGGTCTTCGGGGACGGTCGCGTAGTCGACGAATTCCTGGGGAAGCTCAGCATCCTGGTTTGCGGGGAAGACAAACCAGGTGAGGGGGATCGTCTCCTGGAACTCGACTGAGAGCATGAAATCGACCAATTTGCCGGCGGCTTCTGGGTAGTCGGTCCCGGCAAGGACCCCGGCGTATTCCACTTGCCGGTAGCAGCCGGCCTCGATCACCCCGGTCGGAGCTATGTCGGTTGGCTCCTTTGCGAATATCACTTCTGCCGGGGGAGACGACGCGTAGGACACGACCATGGAGCTCTGGCCCCCGTATCGCAAGAAGTCGCCGTAATAGGCGGAGTCCCAGTCGGCGGCGACATTGACTCCGGCTCGTCTCAGGTCGGCCCAGTAGTCGAGCCAGCCCTCCTCACCGAACTCATCGATGGTCGCCAGCATGAAGGCGAGGCCGGGTGCTCCACGGTGAGGAAGCTCGCATACAGGTTGGCCCTCAGATCGGCCAGGTCGTCCGGGACCACCAGCTGGGTCGACTCAAACCACGACTTGTCGTAGTTGATGCACACATCTCCAAAGTCGATCGGTGTGACTCGGTACTCGCGGTCGACCAAATCCGGCGGGACCCGATTGATGTCTTTGGCCTTGTGGATCAAGAAGATCTCCTCGTCGAGAGCCCTGGACAGAAAAGTGTCGTCGACGCCAAACAGAACGTCGGCCAGAGGGTTGTCCTTGCTGAGAATGGCCTGGTTGACCATTGAGCCGGCGTCCCCGGCTGCGATGACTTTGACCTCGATCCCCGTATCCGCGGTGAAGGAGGCGAAGGTGGCCTCCGTCGCTCCACCGGCGAAGGAATCGTGAGCCAGGAGAGTGATGGTTTGCGGGCTTTCCTCGGAGTCACCGCTAGAGCAGGCAGAGACCACCAAGGCCAGGGCCATGACGGCACCGACAGTCGTTCGGATGCGGCTCATCGTCTCCTTCCTCGGTGGGAGCAATGAGGGCTGAGGGTCCCTGCGCCGGCATTACCCGGGTCAGGTTCGGTCGGTCGGAGCCTCTCGAGGCTCCCTCTCAGCCCGGTGCTACCGAGCTCCCGTCTCTGCGAGTGTACCCCAACCCTTTTGTGAAGATTTACGCGGGGTCTATACCCGCGTAAATCTTCACAAAAGGGTCATTTGACCGGGGAAATGGCGATGACGGTGTTGTGGCCGCCAAAGCCGAAGGAGTTGGAGAGAGCCGGGCCCGGTTGCCACGGTCTGGTCTCCTGGACGATGTCGGTCAGAGGGATGTCGGGGTCTCGCTCATTCATACCGACGTTCGGCGGCAGCTCACAGCGACGTATCGCCTCGACTACGACGGCGGCTTCAATCGACCCCGATGCACCAAGGCCATGGCCGGTCGTTCCTTTGATCGAAGAGACTGCTGGCTGAACTTTGCCGAAGACGCGGGCGATCACGCCACCTTCGGTGTGGTCATTGAGTTCGGTGCCGGTGCCGTGGGCGTTTATGTAAGAGACATCCGATGGGTCCAGACTCGCGTCTTCCATGGCCAATCGAACAGCCCGTTCCGCCCCCTCACCCTCAGGGTGGGGTGCGGTGATGTGATAGGCGTCTGCCGTGGAGGCCGCTCCCACGATCTCGGCGATCGGGGAAGCCCCTCTCGCGCCGGCAACCTCCGCTGCTTCGAGAATGAGGATGGCCGCTCCCTCACCCATCACAAAACCATCACGATCAGTATCGAAGGGGCGAGCGAAGCCCGAAGGTGACAGAGCCCGGGCAGCCTTGAAACCCTCGCGGGCTGATCTGATCGCCGCCGCCTCCGCCCCACCTACCACTACGGCGTCTGCGTATCCCCACTGAATCTGTCGAAGGCCATCGAGAATGGCCTGGCTGCCGGCAGCACATGCGACCACCGGGGTTGTGACCTGGCCTCCGAAGCCGTACTTGATCGAGATGGCTGCCGCAGCGGCGTTCGCCATCATCATCGGAATCGAGAATGGCGATGGCCGCGGTTCGTCCTCTTTGGAGTCGTCGTAGAGCCGTTGAAGCGATTGGAGGCCACCAATCCCGGTGCCGAGGATCACCGAGATTCGATGCGGGTCGGCCGCCAGCGGTCCCGACTGACCGAAGGCTTCGTCCGCCGCCACCAGGGCGAACTGCGTGAAGGCGTCCAGACGCCGGGACTCTCGACGTGGAATCCAGGGTGAAGGGTCCCAATTGTCGATTAGCCGGGGAGCAGGTCCTGGCGGTTGCTGCAGCCCCTTCCACAAGTCGTCCATGCCGATGCCAGGAGCGCCAACAGCTCCAACACCGGTTACGACCACGCGTCTTCTATCCATATGCCCTGATTGTGCCGCATTCACCCCGGAAACACAGATCGTTGCAGCTTGCGCATTCCCTCAATCCACCTGTCGTAGTCGTTGGCCTTGTTCTGGAAGAAGCGCTCGACGTCGGGATGTGGGAGGATCAGAAAACTCTCATGTGCGATCCCATCGACCACGGCATCGGCCACGGCTGCGGCTTCTATCAGGTCGGGACCCAGCAAGGCCTCGAACTCGGTTGCCGTACGGACAAACGGTGTGTTCACCCCCATGGGGCATAGACAACTCACCTTGACTCCGGCGTAGCCGTAGGTCACAGACAGCCACTCCGCGAACGAAACCGCAGCGTGTTTCGTGACCGAATACTGGACAGCCTTTAGGTTGGTGAGGAGACCCGCTGCCGATGCTGTCGAGAGAAAGTACCCCTCGCCCCTTGCTACCCATCCGGGAATCAGATGTTTGGCGGCATGCACATGGGACATGAGGTTGACCTGCCACATCCGGTCCCAATCTGACGGATCGGTCTGCTCGTCGCCGACGAATCCGATGCCGGCGTTGGCGCAGAAGAGATCGATCGGCCCGAACCGATCCTCGGTCTCCTCGATCAGTGCCTTGTTGGCGTCAGGATCAGAGACATCGGTTTGTCTGGCGATGGCACCAATGTCGGCGGCTACCCCTTCAACAGTCGTCATGTTGAGGTCGGCGAGAACCAACCCAGCGGGAGACTCCTCTGCGAATCGACGGGCCAGAGCTTCACCAATCCCGCTGCCGGCACCCGTGATGACGATGACTTTGTCTTTCAGATGCAAGGTGATCTAGAGCTGGGCGTCGGCCAGAAGCTTGTTTCCAGCCTTGATCGTGGGGATCAGACCGTTGGCTTGCGGCAGGAGATGCTCACCATAGAAGCGTGCGGTCACGACCTTGCCTGCAACAAAGTCGTCATCGAGCTCGGCAGGCCTCCCCTTTGCTGCGATGGCAGACCTGGCCATCAGCCAACCAGCGACGACCGTTCCGAACTGGCGGAGGTATGGCGTGGCGCCAGCCAGAGCCTCATCTATCTCCCCGGCGGCAAGACGCTCGCCGAGCCAAGTGGACGTGTCTGCGAGACCCTGAAGGGCGTTGGTCAATTCGTCCCTGAACGCGCTCAGGTCGTCGTGCTCGTTCATCTCGTCGAGAACCTGTGCCATCTCGGTGATGAACCTGGCTATCACTTCTCCGTTGTCCAGAGGGAGTTTCCGAAGCACCAGATCCATTGCCTGGATTCCGTTGGTGCCCTCATAGATGGGAGCGATGCGGGCGTCTCGCAGATTCTGAGCGGCTCCGGTCTCCTCGACGTAACCCATTCCGCCATGAACCTGAATGCCGAGTGAGGCCATCTCGACGCCGACTTCGGTACACCACGCCTTGACGATCGGAGTGAGCACCGCGAGCCGGTTGTCCGCAACCTGCTTTCGCTCCTCCGAATCGGCATAAAGGGAGAAGTCGGCCTCCTGCGCGGTTATGTAAAGGAGACACCGTGCCGCTTCGGTGTAGGCCTTCATCGTGAGCAACATGCGTCGCACGTCCGGATGCTCCACGATGGCCACGCTGTCCTCGGACCCAGCTCCTATCGGCCGGCCCTGCAAACGGTCACGGGCAAAAGCGAGAGCTTGCTGATAGGCCCGCTCTGAGATCGAAAGACCTTCCATTCCGACGCCGATGCGGGCTGCATTCATCATCGTGAACATGTTTCGCATGCCGGCCATTTCCTCACCGACTAGATAACCAACGGCCCCATCGCCACTTTCGCCGAAGGAGATGACGCAAGTGGGCGAAGCGCGGATGCCGAGTTTGTGCTCGATTGAGACGATGGAGTAGTCGTTGCGTGTACCCGGTTCGCCGTTCTCGTCGACGATGAACTTCGGTACGAGGAACATGGAGATGCCCCGGGTCCCCTCGGGAGCGTTAGGGGTGCGCGCTAGGACGAGGTGGAGGATGTTGTCGGTTAGGTCGTGGTCGCCCCACGTGATGAAGATCTTGGTGCCGGAGATCCGGTAGGTGCCGTCGTCCTGCTTTACGGCCTTGGTTCGCAGGGCGCCAACATCTGAGCCGGCTTCGGGCTCTGTGAGGTTCATCGTCCCCGTCCACTCACCACTCACGAGCTTCTCCAGATAAGTCTGCTGCAGGTAGTCGGAGCCGTGGGTAACGAGCGCAATAACGGCGCCGTGGGTGAGCATCGGACAGAGGGCGAATGCGAGGTTCGCTGATTTGTACATCTCGTCGATGGCAACACCGACCGTGTGTGGGAGCCCTCCCCCGCCCCATTCGGCGGGCATGTGAGACGCTGACCACCCGGATTCGACGTATTTGTCGTATGCCTCCTTGAAACCAGCGGGAGTCTTTACGTTTCCGTTCTCGTCGAGAACGGATCCCTGCTCATCACCGACCCGGTTGAGTGGAGCCATCACTTCTGTCACGAATCGAGCAGCCTCCTCGAGGATGACGGAGACCGTTGCGGGGTCGGCGTGCTGGTAGCCGTTCAGTTTGGAGATTTGTTCCAGGTCAGCGACGTGATTCAGTGTGAAGTTGATGTCGTCGAGGCGGGGTTTGAAGCCTGACATGGTCTTGATGGTACCCCCAGCCACCGGGCTAGAACCCTGTGCACACGCTTGATCGGAATGGAGTAAGACTGTTGGCGGTTCAACCTCCTTGCCGATGGCAGCAACCAAATCGGGACCAAAGCCCAAGCCTGGATCGAAGAAGGCACGGGCCGCAGAGCGGAAGCGGAAAGCACAGCGAAAGAAGTTGCTGGTCCGCGTCTCGGGGGTGGTCGGTATTGCCCTATTTGCCGGCGTGTTCTTCTTCGCCTTCTCGGAAGGCGACCAGGCGATCGGATCTACCGACACAGAGTCGTGGGACCTGCCCGCTCTGGCGGGCGACGGTCGGGTCACGCTGGCGCAATTTCAAGGCAAACCCATGGTTGCGGCTTTCTTCGCAGACTGGTGAACGGTGTGTCGCCGGGAGTTGCCCGGCTTTGCCCAGCTGTCCTTCACCATTGGTGACGATGTCAATTTTGTCGCAATGAACAATGGCAGTGGTCTTCCATTCGCCCAGCAATTGGGTATTGGTGACTGGCCCCTCGCCAGCGACATCGGGATGCAAGACGGCCGTCAGTTGGCCACCAACTTTGGAGCCCGGGGCTCGCCCACCACGGTCATCTATGAACGGCGCCGTTGTCGATGTGACATTGGGGAGGCTCACCGCCGATCAGCTCGCCCAGAAGCTCACTCAGTTCTTTGGAGTCGCTCCCTAGGCCACTAGCCCAGGATCAGATCGACGAGGTCGGGCAGGACATCTCCGATTCCGGCGTCGATCTTCACCGCGGCGAGGTGGTCGATGTCTGTATCGCCTTTGTTGATGACGACGATGGGTTTTAGTTGACTCGCCGCCCGCATGACAACGTCGGCTGCCGGCCACACCGACACTGTCGACCCCACGACCAGAATTGCATCGGAGATGGCCAAAAACACGTTGGCCTTGCGGACCTCGTCCTCGGGGAGCATCTCGCCAAACATGATGGTGTCCGTCTTGATCATCCCGGCGCAGACCGGACAGTGGGGGTCCTCGTCTCCGGCTTCAACCCATTCGAGCACGGTTTCGGTCGGCCATCTGCTGTCGCACGACATGCAGTGGGCGTTGCGGACGTTGCCGTGCAGTTCAGCCACGAAGTCGTCTTCAAGACCTGACTTGTGGTGGAGACCGTCGACATTCTGCGTGACGACTCCGGCGAGACGTCCTTGTTCTCGTAGCCGAGCGATTGCCTGGTGGCCACGATTGGGCTCGACCGTTGATCGCGCTCCCCATAGCTCGCCGTCGATATTCATACGCCATCCCCGGACACGGAGGTCTCGTTTCTCGCGGTAGCGGTCGATGTTGAAGTCATCGGGATCGACCCTTGTCCATAGGCCATCTGGGCCGCGGAAGTCCGGAATCCCGGATTCGGTGCTGAGACCGGCGCCACTGAAGACAAGGATCTGCTCCGCGGGTCGGAGCACTTGGGCCGCATCGTTGAAAAGATCGGGCATGACCACCTGTTTAGCTGTTCTCTAGGCTCAGGGTCATGCCTGACGACCCCCTGCCAGTCAAGCCCGATGAAACTTCTGTCAGTCTCGGTCACCAGAGGGACGACCATCTCGGGTCGCTCAAGGTACCCATCTACGAGACATCGGCCTTCGTCTTCAAGACCGCGGAAGAGGGCAAGCGCTTCTTCGAAGTGGCATACGGTCTCGATGAGATCAAGGAGGGCGAGGAGCTCGGTTACATCTACAGCCGGCTCGACAACCCGAATCTTCGGGTGGTAGAGGCCCGTCTGGCCGTTTGGGAGGGCGCTGACGACGCTCTCGTCTTCAACAGCGGGATGGCGGCGATCAACACGGTGTTCCTGACCTATTTGAGACCAGGCGACCTGGTCCTCTATTCGACCCCGGTCTATGGAGGAACCGCCAAGATCCTCGAGAGTCTGTTCACCGAGCTGGGAGTCATCACCAGGGCCTTTCGGTCGGACGCAAACGAGAAGGACCTCGGCGAGCTGATAGGGGATGGCTCGTTGACCATGGTGTACGTCGAGACTCCGGCCAACCCGACCAACGACCTTTTCGACATAGCCTTGGCGGGCCGAGTAGCTCATGGCCACGGCGCCCGGCTGGTCGTCGACAACACATTTTTGAGCCCGGTGTGGCAGAGGC
>QIDW01000114.1 GCA_003230435.1 Acidimicrobiia bacterium
GGATCGGACGAACGTCAATGGTGGTGCGATTGCACTCGGTCATCCCCTCGGCGCATCGGGCGCCCGGGTAATGACCAGTCTCGTCTGGGAGATGGAGCGGACCGGTGGCCGATACGGTCTCCAGACTATGTGTGAAGGTGGTGGCATGGCCAACGCCACCATCATCGAGAGGCTCTAGCCGTCCCTCCGGCCCGGATGGGTTGGGTGCCAAGTACCGGGCGCATCGACACATGACCGGAGTCACCGCCGTCGACATCGTGATCGCAGTTGTGATGGGCCTGATCATCTGGCGCATCTCTATCAAAGTGATCCACATGTTGACGACACCACCAAGATGTCGTGGAAGTCGACCAGGATTACAAGTGCTCGGTCTGTGGCGCCGAACTGACCATGAGGGCCGTCAACACTCAAGAAGACAAGCCGCCGAAACACTGTCGGGAGGAGATGGACCCGGTTTGGCGGCCGGGATAACTACAAGCTTGTAGTTATCCAGAACATTGTCCACATGGTGTGGAGAATTACACGCGTGTAACCTCCGACGTGGGGCTATCCACATCACTAGGGTCGCCGACTGCATGCCGGAGTCGAAGCGCCGCAAACCAAAGAACCGACCTCAGTCACAAGAGGTGATCGCTGCCGCGGCCAGGGAAAAAGACCCCAGCCCCACCTGGTACGTCGTCTTGATGGCCGGGTTGATGGTGATCGGGGTGGTCCTCGTTCTGGTCCGGTTCATACTGCAAATGGACCAGTTGGTTCTAGTCGCAGGCCTCGGGTTCATAACGGTCGGATTCATCATGACGACCGGCTATCGCTGAAGGCACTCAGCCTTTTGCCGAACAACCTCTCTGCTGACGCAGAGGAGGAAACGCAGACCTATGGCACCGTCGTCGTGGTCGGCGGTGGCAGCGTGGTCGTTGGTGGGAGCAACGTGGTGGTCGTCGGTGGAGGCTGATACTCACCAAGGGTGACCGTTACTATGTCGCCGGCGTCGATGATGTTTCCTTCTAACGGAATCTGGTTGACGATCAGCCCGTTCTGAACAGGATCTCCTACAGGCTGGGTGCTGTTGGAAACGTTGAGAACGAGACCCAGCTCGTCGAGAGCTATCTGCGCCTCGCTCTCGGTCAGACCGAGCAGGCTGGGCACCTCGACAGGCTCCGGACCCTTTGAGACGATGAGGAGGATGGTGTCACCGGACAAGACATCGATGCCGGCCTCAGGTTGGGTTCTGATGACATTGCCAAAGACCTCTTCGTCTGAGAACTCCTCATTGACACTGAACTTGAGCCCAAGTCCGGTGAGTTGGGCGACGGCGTCGCGTTCGGACATGCCGGCGAGGTCTGGAAGAGCTATCACCTCCGGTCCTGATGAGATGACGAGGTTGATTGGTGTTCCTGCGCCCACTTCGACACCCGGAGCCGGCGACTGCTCGATCACAACGTCGACCTGGAAGTCGGCATCAGGACGTGTTTCAATTTGGCCGATGGACAGACCTGCATCTTCGATGAGTTGTGTGGCGTCGTCGATGTTCTGACCGATGACGGGTGGCACCGGGAACTCCTCAGATCCGCTGGAGATGAACACATCGATGATTGAGCCGACCTCGGTCTCGGACCCGCCGGGGGGCTCGGTCCTAATCACAACTCCCGGCTCGACCGTGTCGCTTGTCTCGAACAGCGGATTTGGCACGAATCCGTCGGCCTTCAGTCTCTCCAACGCGGCAACCTGAGTGAAATTTGTCACGTCCGGTATGGGTGCGACCACGACTTCGGTGCCCGTGCCACCTGCAAGACGGAAGAGGAAAAACATGAGAATGGCAAGACCTACGAGCAAAGCGAACGCCGTGATGATGAAAGGCATCTGGGAGGGAGGCTCCTCCTCGATCTGCCGGTAGACCTCGTCGGGCGGCACCGTGGGTGGGGGGACTTCCGGCATCATCTGCGTGGTTGCGGCTGCTGCGGCGGCCGGCACGATCGGTGCCACCACAACGGGATCGCCTTTGAGGACTGCCAGCAGATCCTGGCGCATCTCCTCAGCCGACTGGTGGCGGCCGGCCGGGTCCTTACGGAGGGCCTTGGTCACAACGGCATCTAGCGATTCGGACACATCCGGGTTCAGTGATGACGGTGGGGGCGCCTCCGCCGAAACGTGCTGGAAGGCGACAGCCATCGGGCTCTCACCGGTGAATGGCGGACGACCTGTGAGCGTCTCGTAGAGCACTACTCCCAACGAATAGACATCGCTTCGGGCGTCGGCGGCTGCTCCCTGGGCCTGCTCGGGGCTGAAATAGGTGGCTGTGCCGATGACGGCGCCGGTCTTTGTGAGCTCCTGGCTGTCATCCCAGGCTCTGGCAATTCCAAAGTCGGTGACTTTCACCGTTCCGTCCTTGGCCAGCAGGATGTTGCCCGGTTTCACGTCACGATGAACCAACCCGGCCTGATGGGCAATCGACAGAGCAGCGGCAGTCTCGGCTGCTATCTCGACGGCGCGGCGCGGAAGGAGGGCGCCTTCGGACCTGAGTACGTCGCGGAGCGAGCGGCCCTCGATGATCTCCATGACGATGAAGTAGGTGCCTTGGGCCTGTCCCCAGTCGTAGATCCCAACAATGTTGGGATGGGTGAGATTGGCCGCCGCCTGAGCTTCACGGCGAAATCGCTTTACGAACGCCTCATCGGACGAGTACTGGGAATGGAGGACTTTTACAGCGATCTTGCGGTTGAGCAGCGTGTCCTGACCTTCATAGACGTCAGCCATTCCGCCCCGGGCAATGTGGGACGTGACGTGATAGCGCTCGGTCAGTTCGGAGGGGGTATCCATCGAGTCAGAGAATTCTAGGGAGGGGGCGGTCCCAACTCATGACTGCGACCCAATCCAGAACTCGATCAGCCCCGATGCAATGGGTGCCGCCAACGATCCGCCGGTTGCAGACTCACCAGAGGAAGGGCTGCCCTCGATGAACACGGCCAGAGCGATCGTCGGGCTTTCAACGGGAGCGAATCCTATGAACCAGGGATTGGAGAAATCGCCTTGACCCGTGGCCGTGCCTGTCTTGCCGGCGACCCTCACCCCAGGTACCGCAGCTAGGCGGCCGGTGCCCTCGGTCACGACACGCTCCATCATCTGAGCAAGCACCGACGCGGTTTCTGGCGCCATGGCGAGTCCCAATTCGGAGACCCCCGCGGCTTCCACCTCTTGTCCGTCGGCATCGAAGATGCGTTGGACCATGTAGGGGTTGGCCACGATCCCATTGTTTGCTACTGCTGCGGCGACCATCGCCATATGCAACGGCGTGGCACGTACATTGCGTTCCCCGATGCCGCTTTGACCAAGAGCGGCATCATCGCCAACAAGATCGTCGGTGGGCCAAACGGCTTGCGGAATCGGCCATTCGAAGTCGATTTCGACGTTGAATCCGAGAGCCTCGGCCGTGATGCCGATGTCGACTGCACCGAGCTGAATGGACAGGTCGGCGAATATGGTGTTGCAGCTACGCACGAAGGCTTCGAGAAGGGTCACCGACACTCCGTCGTTGCATGGCCGGCCCCCGAAGTTGGAGATCGACGCGGTGGAGCCCGGAAGGCCGAACTCGGCGGGGTCATCGAACGTCGTTCCCGGCCCCGCCAACCCGGTGTCAATGGCAGTGGCGGCCACCACAGTCTTGAAGCTTGATCCTGGTGCGTAGATCTCTTTTGTCGCCCTGTCGATCAACGGCCGAGATTGGTCTGTGAGCAGGGTCTCCCACTGTTGAGCTGCGTCATCTCCCAGAAGCAATGTCGGGTCGAACGACGGCGTGGACACCGCTGCCAGGACAGCACCCGTTCGAGGGTCAAGGGCGACAACCGCGCCTCTGTTGTCACCAAGGGCTTCGAGCGCTGCTCGCTGTAGCTCGCTGTCGATGGTGATCTCGAGGCTCCGGGGGCGTAGGTCCCGCCCCAGAATGACGGCAACTATGTCACTGATGGTGAGGTCCCGTCGGGAGCGCAGTTCGGACGAGTACGCCGCCTCGAGGCCTGTGTCACCGACCAGGAACGAGGAATAGCCGACGGAATGGGCGAATGCCTCGCTCTCTGGGTATTCCCTGATGAAATCGCGGCTGTCGGGGTCCTCCACAGATCTCGCCACGACCGTTCCGTCGGTGGTGACAATGAGCCCTCTCTCTTTGCCGCGTTCTGTCAACGCCGGACGTGGGTTGAGCGGATCTGTCTTGAGATCGTCGGCACGCACCACCTGGAACCAGGTGACAGCGAGAAGAAGGGCGCCCATGGACACCAACATGCCGACGGCGAGCCGGCGGATGGGGCCGTTCATGACGCTTCCTCGTGGCTGATTCTGAGGAGCAGCGCGATCAGGATCAGATTGCCAACAAGAGCCGATCCGCCATAGGACATGAAGGGCAGCGTTATCCCCGTGAGTGGGACGATGCGGAGAATCCCCCCGATGATCAAGAACACCTGGACTCCGAATATGAATGTCAGACCCGCGGCCAACAGCTTGCGGAAGGGGTCGCGGCTTCGGAAAGCGATTCCGAGCCCGACACTCACCACAAGAGCGAAGAGTGCGATAACAACGACGGACCCGGCGAACCCGAGCTCCTCACCCACCGCGGCGAAGATGAAATCAGTGGACGCGTTGGGGATCAGGTCGGGCCTCCCCAGTCCGGGGCCGGCTCCGGAGAGACTCCCGGATCCGAGAGCGAAGAGACCTTGGGCAATCTGGAACCCCTCGTCCTGATAGTTCTCGAACGGCGCAATCCATGCGATCACTCGACGTTGCACGTGGTCAAACATCAGAAAGGAAGTCACCCCTCCCAACAAGGCCAGTAACCCACCCGCAGCCAGATAGCCGATGGCACCGGTGGCGGCGTAGAGAAGAAATACGAATCCGGTGAACAACAGGAGCGATGCTCCGAGGTCGCGTTGCCACACGAGGATCACGACGCTGACGCCCCAAGCCGCGAGCAGTGGTATCAGTTGTCGCGGCTCTGGAAGGCGAATTGTTCCAACCTGGCGGTGTGCCTCACGTAACGCCCGCTGATGGTCGGCGAGATAAGCGGCCACGAAGGTGACCAGCCCGAGTTTGGCCAACTCGGCAGGCTGGAACTGCATCTGGGTGAAACCAAGGTCCAGCACCACCCACAGACGCGATCCGTTGATCTCGAGACCCTTCAGGGGCAACGCCCAGTCGGATGGCAGGTTGGGTAACAACAGCAGTGCGATCGAGATCACAAGAATGAGATTTCGATA
>QIDW01000371.1 GCA_003230435.1 Acidimicrobiia bacterium
GACCGCCACTGCCGTCGCCCAGCGGGTGATCCCGTCGACGGTCTATGTGCAAACGACTTCGCTTCTATCGGCTGGCAGCGGCAGTGGTGTGATCTACGGAAGCGACGGTTACATCATCACCAACGACCACGTGATCGCCGGGGCAACGGACGTGTCTGTTACCTTTGCCGACGGTGCGCGCTTCCCCGCTCGTGTGGTCGGCTCCGACCCGGTCACCGACATTGCGGTCCTGTTGGTCGATAGGGCAGATCTGACGCCTGTTGAGATTGGCTCCTCCGCCTTCTTGAGCATCGGCGAGCCGGCCGTTGCTGTGGGCAACCCACTTGGCCTCGAAGGTGGGCCCACCGTCACCTCCGGGATCATCAGCGCGTTGAATCGATCTCTCAACGTCTCCGGGAGCAAGTCCCTCTACGGCCTGGTTCAGACCGACGCTCCCATTGCACCGGGCTGACGCGCGGGCCAGGCTGATAGGCATCACCACCGCAATTGCCGTATCCGACGTCGGAGCCGAGGGTCTCGGTTTTGCCATCCCCATCGACTTGGCCGTCGGGGTAGTCACCGACATCATCGAGAACGGAAAAGTCGACCACGCCCTGCTCGGGATCAGAGGCTCGACTGTCTGGGCCGAAGAGGGGGGAGCTGAGTATCCCGTCGGCGTGGGCGTTACCGGCATTTCCCCGGGTTCGGCATACGAGGAAGCGGAAGGTCAGATCAACGACGTCATCGTCGAGATTGCGGGCACTCAGGTCAACACGATCGACGAGCTCTTGGCGACTCTTCGCCGTCTCCGCGCCAACGACATCGTGAATATCCGTATTCTCCGTGCCGACGATGACCTACTTCTCGACGTTGAACTGGGAAGACTCGAATGAGTGACGACCTCTTCTCCAAGCTGTTCGAGCTTTTTGACCAGCCCGGGCCTATCAACTGGAAGCTGGCGGCCGAGGTAGCCAGGCATCTGGCCGGTGAGCGACAGCCGGTGGAGCCATGGGCGGCGGAAGAGTTCAGGGAGTTGGCTCGTCTCGCCGAATACCGAATGGAACAGATCGCGCCCTTCCGAGCGTTTCCCGCTTCGGACGTGCTCCCTGTCGACCCTCGCACGTGGGCTGAGAAGAATCTCGAGTCGTATGGTCAGTTGGTCGAGCCGTTTGGCGACTCGATAGGTGGTGACTCGCCGGCCGGTCCCCTACTCGCCCAGATGGGACCGGCGATCGTTGGTCTCCAGGCCGGATCACTGGTGGGCGCTCTAGCCACCTGGGTCACCGCATCGTTCGACGCCGGGCTCCCCCAGGACCGGATTGGACCGATGAGTCTGGTCGTCAGCAATATCGAGTCACTCACCGTCCCGGACATCGATCGCCGTGAAGTACACCTCTGGGTCGTTGGCAATGAGGTCGCGTTTCGGGCGACGAGCCAGCAGCCGTGGATTCAGGACCACCTCTCCGAGCTTGCCAACAACTACGCCGAGGTAGCCAAGATCGATCCCACCAAGCTGAGCGGTCTGATGATCGGCGGTACCGATCCGGCGGACATCGAGCGCGCCATCGAAGAAGCGGGCGGTATCGAAGGCCTGATTGGTGGAGAAGAGGCCGAGGCCCCGCGCGCCGAGTTGGAAGCGTTTCTCGGGGCCATCACCGGTTGCTCCAGGCTGCTTGCGCGGAGGGCTCTGGCAGACATCGCGCCAAACTTCGATCGAATCTCCGAGGCGCGAGACAACTCTCGCCTCGAACTCGCCGAACAACCGACAATCGGCGTCGGACCGGTGCCCGTCGAGGTCACACAGCTAGGTGATGCTTTCAATCAGGAGGTCGAGAAACGCTACGGCGAGGACTCCCTGAGGACCTTGTGGTCCGACCCGTCACGCATGCCCACCGCTGCCGAACTCCGCGACCCCACTGCATGGGCAGCCCGGGTCCTCCTCGACGGCTGGTCCTAAAACTGCGAACCTGAGGTAGTTAGGCCCGGATACGGGCCTAACTACCTCAGGTTCGCTCAAAAGCCCGCGGGACCTCAGCTCAATTAGCCGAAGAGGCTGCGCCAAATCCGACGGAGGAAACCGGGGTCTCGCGAAGGGGGCAGGGAGGCCAGCACCGACTCTTGCAGATCCGGTGGGAGGTCGCCGAGAAGAGCCATGCCCCCGGAACGAGTCTCCCAGACGTACGTCGCCTGACCCGCGGTGAAAGAGCGTTGATAGGCCCCTTCTCCAAACTGGACAGTGACTGCGTCGGGGAGGTCCACGATTGTCGGCGTTTCGAAAACAGCAAACGAGAAGAACCCGTCCGAGTAGTAGGCGAAGCGAAAGCCCTCCTCGTCTTCATAGAGGTCGAGGCGCACAAAACCCACCACGATCTCCGGTAGAAGCGTTTCGACCTCGCTGCGCGGCTGAAGCTCGTCCTCAACGAGGAGCTCGGGCGAGTCGAGTCCCGGGTCCGCCGAGTCGAACGAGACAAAACGCCGCTCGCAATAGGTATCACCATTCGCTGTGAAGGTCGTCGCCGCCACGATCGCCCCGGTCTCATTGTCAAACACCAACTCCGCGCGAGGGACACCATCGCGGATCAGTTGGTGAACCGTGGCCTCCCGTCCGAGAAAGTTGGTGCTGGCTGTGTCCTCAATCACATAGAGAGGCTCTACTGGTTCCATCTCTGAGTCGACCGACGCAGATGAGATGACGCCACCCTGCCGGGACAGAGTCCAACCTCCATCGCCCGAGGACACTTGTGCGCCCCCCGCAACCGTTGACGTCATTCGGATCTCCCCGTTGCTCTGCGCAATTCTCACGACCGCATCTCGCACACCATCCGGGGTCGAGCAGCTGATTATCTGCTCGGCCGTGTACGCAGCCTCACGACTCTGTTCCAGGAGCTCGTCCAACTCGATGGCCCACGCAACCGAAGCCGGCACGAGGGTGAAAACCACAACCAGGGATACCAGGCGCTTCATTCTCTCAGCTCTCCCAATACCGGCACCACAACCTTGGCAGGACTGAAGGCCGGGTCGAGCGACGCACGGGCGCCGAAACGACTGGTCAGATCGTCAACAGATATCGAAGGCGGTGGTGGTGTCACGAGAGAGGCGATGGCAATGATCAGGGCGACAGCAGCGGCTGCCGCACCGACCCAGACACCCCGGTTTCGATGAATCGGGACAACGACAGCATCTGCCTCCGGCACGAGACCGGTCGGTAGCTCGAGAATAGGGAGCGACCGCACCGCGCTTCTGACGCGCTGCATCTCTTCGAGGTCCGCCGAGCACCTGCCGCAGGTTGCGAGATGGTTGAGCAACTGGTGCGTCTCGTCCCCGATGAGCTCACCGTCGAGGTATGCACTGATCAGCTCTGAAGGATGAGTCACGTCAGCAGTTCCTTCATCATCTTCCGACCCCGATGGATCCGACTTCGCACCGTGCCGATCGGAACCGAGGCGGCGTGAGCGATCTCCTCATAGGAGAGACCAACGACATCACAGAGAACCACGGCTTCCCGAAACTCGATTGGGAGCTCGAGCAGCGCTTTCTGGATGTCGTCCCCGAGTGTGATCCGCGCGTACTCGACGTCAGCGGGGTCTGAGGTCGCGACATCCCATCGGTCGATCTCGTCGGGGAGTGGGGTGGTCGGGCGGCGCTTGCGCTTTCGAATCTCGTCGAGAAAGGCGTTGCGGGTGATCCTCCAGAGCCATCCTTCGAAACTCCCCGGCTGATAGTTGGCGAGCCCGCGGCGGACCCTGAGAAGGACCTCTTGGACGAGGTCGTGCGCGTCATCGGCGTTGCCGGTGAGGCGATAGGCGAAGTTGTAGATCTTCCGTCCGTAGACACGCGCAACCTCTTCCCAGGTGAGCGGGATGGACTCCACCATGGAGACCTACTCCAAGAACGACGCCGCGCGCCGTCTAGTTCCTACGGATCGGGGACGTCCGGAGAATCGGAGACGTCCGGAGAATCGGAGACGTCCGGAGAATCGGAGACGTCTGGAGATTCGGAGACGTCAGACGAATCGGACTTCTGCGCGTCGAGATCGTCCTCCTGTGACCCTTCTTCGATTCCCTTGCGGAACTCCTTGGCGGATGAGCCAAGCGACCGTGCCAGGTCAGGAAGCTTTCTAGCCCCGAAGATCAGCAAAACAATGAGCAGGATTATCAGTAGCTCTTGTCCTCTTAGACCGAACAAACGTTCCTCCTTGTCCTGGCATCTTACCCCAAGAAAAGAGACGATTCTCCCGGTGGTGTGTCACAACTAGCCAAGCGCCATCCAATCGATGAATCCCTGTATCCGCTCGCGAGTGATGAACCGGATGTTGGGCTGACGTGCCTCGATGTCGTGGATCATGAACGGGCTGTACTTGCCCGTCAGCAACAACCCGCGATCAGCGCCCGAGGAGCCGAACTCGGCGATGAACCTCTTGCACGTGGACTCACCCAACTCGGGGTGCTCCCCCGGTCTGTGCGGCTCAGCGAGGATGTATGTCGAGAGACCGTCCTTGACCACCATGTAGCTGCCAGGGCTCGCCTGTTCGGTAACCCTATATCCGAACATACGGAGAAGTGCCAGCACGAGCTCGGGGGCGCTCACGTGATCGGGGTCTACCCCAATGGCTCGCAGACCTCGCTCGAGACCCATGGGTAACTTCAACTCATCGATTATCGGACCCAACTCGTCAGAAGGAACGTCCGTTTTGGTCTCATAGATGACCGCGTGATCGGTCTCCTCCTCGAAGGGCGCAGCAAACGGGTCATGCGCAATGTTGGCCAGGCTCAGGCCCATACTCTCCACCGGCGGCGGAAGCTCACCGGCGGCAGGCAATTCTGTCCGACCGATCTCTCTGGTCTCTCCTCGTCCTGCCCGCACCACAACCACCGTCACACCGTCGATGGGGAGTGTGTGCCGCTTCTCCCTCACAACCTCGATGGCTTCATCCACCAGCAACTCGTTGAGCACAGGGTCGTCCTCCTGGGATAGAGGCACGTCGAAGACGACGGTCGCCTCTTCGCCCTGGACGTGAAAATCGGCCACCGGAGCGTGGTGGCTCGCGTCAGGCTCATAGAGATCGTGACTTGTGGACAGACCAGCACCTGCGGCGGTCGTCGGTGACTCCTCCATCAGCCGAGCCTGCCTTCGCCTGCTGCGAGTCAGGTACCAGACAACAAATCCCAGAACCACAACGACAAGGAAGACCGAGAACCCATCCATTTTTTAGACCTCACTGGTGTTTGGCCGGATTCTATAAGCCATTGTCGCCGTCTTCCGAGCCCTGTCCCGGATCCACACCCAACTCCTCGAGTTCGATCTCTGCCGTTGGCTCATCGGCCCCGGCATTGAGACGATCGATCATCCGATTCTTGGACGTCTCGGTTCCGAA
>QIDW01000169.1 GCA_003230435.1 Acidimicrobiia bacterium
CGATCGAGTCTCGACGAACTCGAACGGCTCGCCGACCTCTACGAACGGGGCCTTCTCACCGACGACGAATTCACTGCGATGAAGGCCAAACTCATCGCCGGCGGCTAGTCCGAACGGCTTCTCCCATGACCCGTGGCTACCACTTTTTGAAGCTCCTCCACTGCCCACTCCTCTATCGGTAACGCATCGGCGAGGACCTCGACTGTGCGGATAGACGACGCAAGATGGCCGTTGCTCAATTCGACTAAATAGCATGTGAGAGGCCCGTGTGTTTGGTCGATTCGTCTCGACGTTCGATGTTCCGGCCTCCGAGAGCCGCACGAAACCGGAGGCAATATATGCGGTTCGCCACAGGCAAGAATTATTGGTTGTTATTGGTCGGTGACTCCCAGAGGTCGATTTCGGGGAGCTAGGCACCACCGGGCGAAACGACTCACAAGTCTGTAACAGTCAGGTTTCATAACACATTTAGGGGTCCGTGCGTCAGCTAGCGATTGACGATATTGGGTGCCTGATGTAACTGGGGGTCAAGAGGTCGCCGGTTCGAATCCGGCCAGCCCGACTATCGGTGCTCCTGTTCAGCGGGGGTAATGATGGATCCATGCTTCGTTGTGCTCTGGTCTGGGAACCCATTGGGCGTCTCACGAACGTGGCCAGCTCCTCAGGGATACGCTCCTGGGCGTCGCCATTGCAGAGTGTGTCATCATTTATGGCGGTAGCGGCATAAGTTATGCCTCAGGTGTGTTATGCTATGACAGAGAAGTCGAGCAAGGCAGAGGCAATGGGCGACAAGACCGCATCGTCACTTCGCGACAAGCAGCAGGAGTTGAGCCGAAACCTCGCCAGAGAGGTCATCCTTCGTGCCCTCGCCGATGTGATCGTCGAGCAAGGTGTGCACGACTTTTCAGTTCAGACGGTTGCCGACCGAGCAGGCGTATCTCACCGCACGGTCTACCGACACTTCGCCAGTCGCGACGAGCTCCTCCGTGAGCTGTACCTGTGGCTCGACGACCGCCTCGACCGGCTCGAGCTCCCAGATTTCTCGAACAACGCTTGGAAGATACCTGAAGCGATAACAAGTATCTTCCGCGCTCTCGACGAGGAGGATCGCATGGTGCGGGCCGTCAGCATCGTCGGACTCACCACCGATCACCAGACAGATCAGCGCAGGCTGCGCACAGCCGACTTCCATGCCGCTCTCCGTGAGCTAGCCCCTGACCTCGACGAAGACGCGTTCTCTGCGCAGTTCGCGGTAATCCGATCTCTGGCCGCCGCTCAGCAGTGGTTCATTCTTCGTCAACAGTTCGGCTTGAGTGGAGACCTTTCCGGACCTGCGGTGGCACGGGCGATAACAGTGCTACTCGAGGACCTTGTTGCGAGAAACGAAGAGGCGCGCCAGAAAACCGAGGAGGACCAATGACGCACGACGTCAAAGCTACGACTGACATTGTGATCGATCTTTCACTGGCGGATCCGGCAGACGTCGCGCGCATCGGCGGAAAGGCCGCCGGGCTAGCAGAGCTCATTCGCGGTGGATTCGACGTTCCACGGGGCGTTGTAATAGCTGCTGGCGGTGTGGATGCTCGCTTCGATGAAAACTCGGCCACACTCGACAGTGTTGTTGACCGAGTCGTGGAAGCCCTCGGGAACGGCCCGTTCGCAGTGCGCTCGTCCGCCGTTGGTGAGGACTCTCTTGACGGATCATTCGCTGGGATCTTCGAAACCGTACTGGGAGTGACAGGCCGTGCGGATCTGAGTGACGCCATCGTTGCTTGTCTGTCATCGCGTGACTCCGTACGTGCCACCGCGTACGGGGGCGGTGAGGCAGGACCGATGGCCGTTGTCGTCCAAGAGCTTGTTGACGCCGACACTGCTGGTGTGGCATTCGCCGCGGATCCCGTTACAGGTGAGAGAGACCGGACCATCGTCTCGGCAGTCAGAGGACTGGGTGAGCGCCTCGTCTCAGGCGACGTGACTCCCGACGAGTGGGAGGTCAAGAACGGGGTCGTTTCCGTGCGGACAGAGGGAGAGCGTGCACTTACGGAAGACCAAGTTCTGGAAGTGGCCGACCTCACCGATCGAATTACGTCCCATTTTCGTGAGATCCCCCAAGACATCGAGTGGGCCTATGCGGGGGGGCAACTCCGCTCGCTCCAGTCCCGCCCGATCACCGGCCTCCCCGACGTCGATCCATTGGAACCCACGATCGATCCCCCGGAAGACGGGTTCTGGTCTGTTGACGGTGGTCACTATCCCCGGCCGGTGTCACCGATGGCAGCGAGCTTCTACCACCCCGGCATCGCCCGGCACGCCTCCGCGGCCTTTGGCGAGTTTGGTGCTCTCGTCGAAGGTATTGAGGTCGCCATTATCGGTTGGCGCCCCTACGTGCGAGTTGTCCCTCCGATGGGAAAAAATGGCCCTCCACCGCCGGCGTGGTTACTCGGTCTGTTGACACGCCTGGTGCCGCCTCTGCGCAAGAAGGTGGCCCGCGGGCGCCGGGCAGTCGAAGAAAGCCTGGGAGACCGCTACGCCGAGAAATGGTGGGCAGAGTGGCGTGATCAGTTCAGGGACGAGATCGCTGACCTGACAGCCGTGGATCTCGAATCGTTGACCGAAACCGACCTCGTTCGACGATTTCGCCAGCTGATCGACCTGAACGAGCGAGGACAGGACGTGCACTTCAAACTCTTTGTGCCGTACATGCTCGCGGTGTACGACCTCATGAAGTTCGGCAGCGAGGTGCTGGGCTGGCCCGAAGCGAAAACAGTGCAGCTCATGGCCGGGCTGTCGGAGTGGTCTACCGAGCCGGCGAGACGCCTGGAGAACCTCTCCGCGCTCGCCTATGCCAGTCCGGCGGTCGTCAAGCTCCTCGACGCCAACGAGCACGTGACCATTCGCGAACTGCGCAACGCCGATGCTGGTTTCGATACTGCCCTCGAAGAGTACATGCGGCTCTTCGGAGCCCGAGCGACCGGCTATGACGTGGCCGATCCGACGATTGGCGAGAACTCCGACGCGCTCATCCAGAATTTGAGAAACCTCCGACCCGACCGCGTTTCCACACCCAAGCGGCGCCAACCGGGTCGAGGAGAGCTACCGAATCGAGGAGAGTTAGCGGCAGAGGCGAGAACGCTCCTCGCTGATCGAACCGACGAGCTTGCCCAATTCGACGCCCTCCTCGAGACGGTCGTGGCCGTCTACGCGCTGCGCGAAGACAATGTGTTCTTCACAGACAACCTCCCCGTCGGTCTGACCCGTTTGACCGCGCTCGAGATGGGACGCCGTCTCGTAGCCCGCGATCTGTTGGATGAGGACGCCCACATCGTGTACCTCGATGTGGATGAGGCGATCCGGTCGATCGAGGTGGGCGAGGACCACCGGAAGCAGGTGCTACAGCGTCGCCGTGAGCACGCATGGGTGGAACGTCATACCCCGGTCCCTTCATTCGGCACTGAGTATCCTCCTCCCGATCTCGGCAAGGTCCCTCGCGACACACGTCGACTCATGCTGGCACTGCTCTGGTACATCGAGCGTGACATCGCTGCACCCGTGGGCGACGGTCTCACTGGCACCCCAGCCTCACCCGGCAGTTACACCGGACCCGTGCGAATCGTTCGCAGCGAGGCCGACTTTGCCAAGTTGCAGGCCGGCGATGTGCTGGTGGCTCCCATCACAACTCCGGCGTGGACCGTGCTCTTCGCGGCTGCCGGGGCTCTCGTCACCGATACCGGCGGACTGCTCTCCCACGCCGCTGTGGTCGCTCGTGAGCACGGGCTCCCCGCGGTGGTGGCGACGGGCTCGGCAACCGCCCTGCTCGAGGACGGACAGCTCATTACCGTCGACGGTACGAGCGGCCAAATCGAGATTTCTCCAGACTCATAATCGAACAGTGCCAGCCAGCACGAGATGCACGGACCGGCACGCTTGAAAGAATGAGAATGTGAACCTGCGGCCGCCGGGTTCGCGGTGGTCCGGAGCGATTCCATCGCGAACCCAAGCCCGGACGATCTGCCCGTTCGTGGTCAGGAGGTCGACCAGCCGAGAGTTCGAATCTCCGCAGCCCGGCTACCGTTTGCAGTGGCGTCAACCCTTCCAGTCGAGGTCATCATGGAACATGACCAAACCGTCAACAGAATGTCCGAGAAGCCGGACCTGGAACCCTTGCGGGGCAGTTCCACGACTCCATCCTGGTGGGAGCGCAATGCGGCACGAGTGCTTCGAACAATCCGAAGCAGAACCGGACTGACGATCATGCTGGCTATCACCATCGGAATCGCTCTCACCGTCGGAGCTTGGCTGACCCTCTGAAACGACTGGCCTACGGGGAAGTAGATTCCTTGTCTCTTCCGGCAAGATAGAGGCCCAATCCGCCACCGGCGCCGGCAATCAGCGCCAGGATCACGATCAGGTTCAGCACGTCGTACAAACTTGATGTCACCCCCGTGAGCAGCGCCAAAGATAGGTCTGAGGCACTCTCCGACTCCAATCTTGCCACTGCGTTGGCAATGTTCCAATCCGTGTAAAGCCTCCAGCCGAGCACGCCGAGCGCACCAGACACCAAAAGGGCCGACGTCATCCACAGTCGTCCCGGCGCCAGGAGGATGGCTGCCAGCCCTAGGACAAAAGCGACCATGGGGAAGACCACAACCAGTCGATCGAATAGAACCACGAGATCCTGCAGAGTCCCGAGTGTGCCAGACGTGTAAATGACCACTTCGTTGAGTTCGGCGGGAAATGCGGACTGCTCGTAGTCACTGATCAACTGACTAATGGCATCGTCGAATTCCACAGCGTTCAGCACCAATTCGGGGATGACCTCCCCCAGTTCCTGGAGACGATCGATAACGCCATCAAGGACGGGGACCAGGAATGGTTCGAGGTCAACGGATACGACGCCTTCGCTCGTGGAGAGGAAGGGAACCTCATCGCGAAGGATCGCGACAACGGCAGTGTGAGCTTTTGCATTGATCTCAAGCCAGATGTCACCGAATCGCTCGCTGGC